>JAZOWJ010000350.1:0-17216 GCA_045659125.1 Acutalibacteraceae bacterium | reverse complement strand
GCAAGCGAACGGCTGTATGTAAGCTACAGCGAATCCGACCTGCATGCAAAAACGCAGCACAAGTCTGACCTTGTGCAGGCGCTTGAAAAAATATTTCCGCTGTGCCGCCGTGTCAATACCTCGGTGATGACGGTGCTCGATAAAATCTCAAGTCCGCAGACCGCCTTTGAGGCTGCTGCAGAGCAGTTTACTGCAAATACACCGCTGTCGGCCTCGCTTACGGCATTTGTAAAAGAAAAAGAAGGCTATGCCGACCGTCTGTTGTCGGTGGAGCGTGCCGCACAGGGACGCAGGTTTGCGTTCAATGACCCTGCAAATGCAAAGAAGCTGTTCGGTGAAAAGCTGTATTTGTCCCCGACAAAAATAGAAACCTATCACAAGTGTTCGTTTGCTTATTTCTGCCGTTACGGGCTGAAGCTGGAGCCGCCCTTTGCCGCAAGGCTTGACCCGTCCAACCGCGGCCTGCTGATTCATGATGTGCTTGAAAAGCTGCTTGCCGCAAACCCTGACGGTGCATTGACCCGTCTGTCGGATGAAAGCCTGCGTGCACAGCTTCATGAGCTGTGCGAGCAATACATCGAAAAATTCATGGGCGGCAGGCAGAATATGCCACTTCGACTGCAATGGCAGCTTGACCGCGCCGAGCAGACTGCCTTTGAAATTGCACAGCGTCTGCGTTCGGAATTCGGCACAAGCCTTTTTGTTACAAGGGATGTGGAGCTGGTTGTGCGTGAGGGGGAGGAGGTTGCTCCCTTTACCGTGCACACACCCGACGGTGGTGTTGTGCAGGTCACGGGCATGATCGACCGCGTGGACGTGATGACGCAGGACGGTAAAAACTATGTCCGCGTGGTGGACTACAAAACAGGCGGCAAAACCTTTAAGCTTTCCGATGTGAATGCAGGTCTGAATATGCAGATGCTGCTGTATCTGATGTGCCTGTGGGATAACGCAAAGGACCGCTACGGCGAGGGTGAAATCGTGCCTGCGGGCATTCTGTATGTGCCTGCAAAAACAGGTGCAATGACCCTGTCGCGAAACGCAACGCTCGAGGAAATTGAAAAGCAAAAAACCGGAAACGGCAAAATGAACGGCCTTGTGCTTGCTGAAAAAAATGTAATTTTAGGTATGGACAGCACGGGCGAGGGTGTCTATATCAATGCCGAAATTGATAAAAAAGGTGAGCCCAAGGGCAGCATTGCATCGCTCGATGAATTTGTGCGTATTCACGAAAAAATAGAAAGCATTTTGTGCGAAATGCATAGCGATTTGCGACAGGGAATGGTGTGTGCCTTGCCTGTGGAAAGCACCAATTATAAGGACATCTGCCGCTATTGTGACTATGCGGATGTGTGCTGTCATGAAAGCACGGATGCCGTGCGAAAAATTGAAGCAATGGGAGAGGGGGATGCATGATGAACTGGACAAATGAACAACGCCAGGCCATTGAAGCAGGCGGCTGCAGCCTGCTCATCAGTGCCGCCGCAGGCTCGGGTAAAACCGCCGTGCTGACCGAGCGAGTGGCACGCAAGCTGCTGAATCGTGAGGATCCCTGCACCCCCGAGGAATTGCTGGTGGTCACATTTACCAATGCGGCTGCTGCGGAAATGCGTCTGCGTATCTGCAAAAAGATTTCGGAAGCCGCAAAGGAGAATCCTGCCGATCCGTTCTTTGCAAGGCTTCGTGCTCGTATGGACAATGCACGCATCTGCACCATTGACTCGTTTTGTATCCGCCTTGTGCGTGAGCATTTCCATGAGGCAGGTGTTGCCCCCGATTTCCGTCTGATGGATGACGGCGAGGGTAAGCTGCTGCAGCGCAAGGCTGTGGCACAGGTGCTCGAGCAATTGCATACCGAAAAGGATGATGATTTTGTGCAGCTTTGTGCCATGTTTGAGCAGGGCCAAAGCGACGAGCAGCTTGGCGAGAGCATTTTGCAGATGCATCATTATTGCTCTGCGTATCCCTTTGCAGAGCAGTGGCTCGACGGTGTGCTTTCATTTTACACTTCTTCTCATCCGCAGGACAGTATATGGGGTAAAATTCTGCTCGACCGCCTGAAAACAGGTCTGCAGTATTGCATTTCCTTGTATGACCGATCGCTTTGCGATATTCTCGGTGCGGATGATCTTGTTAATAAGCTTGAGGATTTTCTGAAATCCGAAAAAAACGGCTTTGAGCTTGCCCTGCAGGCAGTCAGCGAGGGCTGGGATGCAGCTGTTGCTGCTATGTCCCGTATGCGCTTTGCAACATTTCCGATCTTGCGCAAGCCCTCTGATCCTGTTTGCAAGGATGCTGTAAAGGCAAGACGTGATTATTGCAAAAAGGAGTTTGCAATTCTTGCATCACTTCTGCCTGCCGACAGCGAGGAGCACGAGGAGGATCTGCAGGTGCTGCGTCCTGTTGTGCGTGCACTGGTGCGCGGTGTCCGCTTGTTTTCAGCTCGCCTGCTGGAGGAAAAGCATGCGCTGAATGCCTATGATTTTTCCGATGTCACATCCTTTGCACTGGGGCTTCTTGTGCACAACGAAAACGGGACAGTTATCCGCACGCCGTTGGCAGAGGAGCTGAGTAATGAATTCAAGGAAATTCTTGTCGATGAGTATCAGGACACAAATGAAGCACAGGACATGTTGTTCCGTGCGCTTTCAAAGGATGAAAGCAATCTCTTCACCGTCGGTGACGTGAAGCAGAGTATTTATAAATTCCGCCTTGCCATGCCCGAATTGTTCCTGCACAAGGCAGAAACCTTTGTGCCCTATGACGGCAGTGCGCAGGCATCTAAAATTATTCTCGGCAACAACTTCCGCAGCCGCAAGGGGGTTGTGGATCTTGTGAATTTTGTTTTTTCCCGTATTATGACAAAGCAGGCAGGGGAGATGGATTATACCGCGGACGAGGCACTTGTATTTTCGGCTGATTATCCGCCTGTTGAGGGAGCCGAAAGCGAATGGCATCTGCTTGAAACGCACGGTAAAAGCAAGGATGAGGCGCTGCATGCACAAGCACAGTATACGGCAGACCGTATTCTTGAATTTATCTGCAATAAAACCCCTGTGCGTACCAAAACGGGCACGCGTCCTGCAGAATTCGGTGACTTCTGCATTCTTCTTCGCACCGTTAAAAAGGCTGCTGATATTTTTGCCGATGCACTCAAGCAGCGCGGTATTCCCGTGACATACGAAAAAAGCGGCGGATTTTTTGAAACAGCGGAAATCCGCACCGCCCTTGCATTCCTGCGAATGCTTGATGATCCCTATCGCGATGTGGACACGCTTGCCGTGCTGTATTCGCCGTTGTTTGGCTTTACCTCGGATGAGGTTGCGCAGCTTCGTCTGCTTGCTATGCACAAGCCTCTGTATTCCTGTCTGCAGATGGCTGCAGACGGCGGCAATGAAAAAGCGGCCGACTTTCTTGCTTCCTGTGATACCCTGCGTGCCGTTGCCGTTGCAGGCAGCACCGCAGCCCTTTTGCGTGAACTGTATGACCGCACGGGCTTCACAAGTGTTATTCTGGCTGTGGACGGCGGTGAGGTGCGTTTTCGTAATCTGCTTGTTCTTCTTGAATATGCCGCCGATTTTGATCAGAATATCGGTACGGGCTTGTTTGGTTTTTTACGTTATATTGACGGTCTTATTGAAAACGGACAAAAGCTTGACGGTGCAGCGGGGGCTGCTTCGGATTGCGGCTTTGTGCGCATTATGAGCATTCATAAATCCAAGGGACTTGAATTTCCGTTTGTCATTCTTGCCAACACGGAAAAGGAATTCAACCGCATGGACAGCCGCAAGCCCTTGCTTATTTCCCACAATGCAGGCATCGGCATACGCAGGCAGGACCGTGATACCCTGCGTCGTTTTGACACGGTCGGCTCGCGTGCCGTGCGTCAGATGCTTGACAGCGGTGTCAATGCCGAGGAAATGCGGCTTCTGTATGTTGCCATGACCCGCGCCTCGGAGCATCTGCTGATGCTGACCTCGCTGAATAAAGCGGAAGAAAAGCTGGCAAACGAGGCCTGCTTCCTGACCGATACCCTGCAGCCGTCGGAATATCGCCTTTGCAAGGCAAACAGCTTTGCGGACTGGCTGCTGCCGACCCTGCTGACCCATCCCGATGCAAAGGATTTTCGCGATTTTTCCGTTGTGCGTGAAGAAGGGCTTTCTGCCCTGAAGGTCTGCTTTGCGGATGATGACGTGACAGTGCAGGAAGAAGCACCGCAGCAGGAAAAAGCCTTACCGCAGGAAGAAATACTTGCCGAAATCCGCAAGCGTGCCGATTTTGTTTATCCCTTTGCGGTGCTCGAGGGTGTGCCGGTCAAAAGAACTGCGTCCGATCTGTATGCCGAAAAATTCAATACGGACTTTTTTGCTTCGTCCAAGCCTGCCTTTTTATGCAGTGAGGGACTGACCCCTGCAGAGCGCGGCACGGCGGTTCATAAATTCCTTCAGTATTGCTCGTTGGAGCCTGATGCAGCTTCGCCGCAGGTGCAGGCACAACGCATGTGCGACACAGGTCTTCTGAGTCAACGCGAAATGTCCGCCATTGATTTTGAAAAGACCGAGGGCTTTCTGCGCTCGGAAACCGCCCTGCGTGCAAGGAATGCACAGCAGCTGCACCGTGAAATGCAGTTCACCATTGCTGTCGGCGCCGATGAATTTGCAACGGACCTGCCTGCTTTTGCAAGTAACGAAAATACCGTTGTCATCGGTAAAATCGATATGCTGTTTGTGGAGGACGGACAGGCTGTTATTGTGGACTATAAAACCGACCGCGTCAAAAGTCTTGATGCATTGTGTGTTCGATATGCGCCGCAGCTGCGTATGTATGCGCGTGCAGCAACCGAAATTCTCGGCATTCCCGTCAAGGAGGCAGTGCTTTATTCAATCCACCTCGGGCAGACAGTCAGAGTGGATATAAAAGACGAAAAAAAGTGAAAAAAATATTAAAAATCTATTGCATTTTAAAATACTTTGTGCTATAATGCCGTTTGCTATGTTGATTAGGGAAAGCCGCCCCGACAGAAGATCGGATACTTTCCCGCATAAGTATTAACGAAGAGGTGAACCTAAATGAAGCAGGGCATCCATCCCAACTACAGTGCAACTGAAGTCAAGTGTGCTTGCGGTGCTGTTTTTGAAACATCATCCACCAAGCAGAACCTTCGTGTAGATATCTGCTCGAAGTGCCATCCCTATTTTACCGGTAAACAGAAACTCGTTGACACCGGCGGACGTGTTGACAGATTCAAAAAGCGTTACAATCTCGAGAACAACTAAAACTCGCAAACGCAAATTTTTTCGAAAAAAAACGGTACTCTCGCGGTGCCGCTTTTTTCTATTTCCCGCAAAATGTCAGGAGGCGCTTTTTTGTTAAAATCTTATCTCACACTTGAAAAAGCGGCAAAAACGGAATATGTGGTCAAGCATTCCCGCTTTATCACAACCGTAGCCCCCGTTGAAACCAATGAGCAGGCTGTGCAGTTCGTTGCGGATGTGCGCAGTGAATACAGCGATGCCACGCACAATGTGTATGCCTATGTTCTTCGGGAGGGGCAGATGAAGCGCTATTCCGATGACGGTGAGCCGCAGGGCACGGCAGGCATGCCTGTGCTGGATGTTTTGCTCAAATCGGGCGTAACGGATTGCGCCGTTGTGGTAACGCGTTATTTCGGCGGCATTTTGCTTGGCGGCGGGGGACTTGTGCGTGCTTATTCGCATTCTGCATCGCTGGGTGTGGAGGCAGGCGGTATTGTCCGTATGACCCCCTGTGCCATCATGGAAATGACCTGCGATTATTCTTTCTACGGCAAGGTGCCTGCCTTGCTTGCGGATTTTGAAGCCGTTACGGAGGATACACAGTTTACCGACAATGTGACGGTTGTGTTCCGTATGCCTGCAGAGCACGAGGCAGCCTTCTGCAAGGAGCTGACCGAACGCAGCTTCGGCAAATTTTCTGCCAAAAAACGAGAAGAAATATTCGCTCCGATAAAAATTTAAGTTTTTTAAAGGGATTTTGTTTAAAAAAGCGTATATAATATTTGAACATTGTTTTTAAGGAGGGGTATTGTGCGGTTCAGTGACACATTTCTGAACGATCTGCGCTCAAAGATCGATATTGAAGATCTGATTGCGCGGTATGCGGAAGTGCGCGGCAGAGGCCGTACACCGGTCTGCCTGTGTCCGTTTCACAACGAAAAGACCCCTTCCTTTGTTATTTACAAGGATACTCAATCTTATTATTGCTTCGGCTGCGGGGCCGGCGGTGATGCAATCACATTTATCCGCAACATCGAAAATCTGGATTATACGGAAGCTGTCCGTTTTCTGTGTGAACGCACGGGCACGGATTTTCCGAATGATCCCGTGGATGATGAGCTGACACGGCAAAGGCGTCGTTGCTACGAAGCAAACAGGGAAGCGGCACGGTTTTTCCATGCCCAGCTTTCTCAGCCGCATGCACAGCAGGCAAGGGAGTATATTCAGAAGCGTCAGCTGACCAAGGAAACGGTTGTTCGCTTCGGTATCGGTTATGCACCTGCATCATGGGATGCACTGCTCAGGCATATGCGGTCCAAGGGCTTTTCGGATCAGGAGCTGATTCTCTATGATCTGGCAAGAAAAACAGCAAAGGGCTCATGTATTGATGCTTTCAGAAATCGCCTGATCTTTCCGATCATTGATCTGCGCGGCAATGTCATTGCCTTCGGCGGACGTGTGCTTGACGATTCAAAGCCGAAATACCTGAACACCTCTGATACAGTCGTATACAAAAAAAGTCAGGCTCTTTATTCTCTGAATATTGCGAAAAACGGAAACAATGACCGTTTGATTCTGTGTGAGGGCTATATGGACGTGATCAGTCTGCATCAGGCAGGCTTCACGCAGGCCGTTGCCGGTTTAGGCACAGCCTTCACCCCTGAACAAGCCAAATTGCTCAGCCGTTACTGCTCGGAGCTGCTCATCTGCTTTGACTCGGATGAAGCAGGCATCAAGGCTACCCAGCGTGCCCGTAAGATTCTTGCGGACACAGATGTAAAAATCCGCGTGGTACGCATGGTCGGCGGCAAGGACCCTGATGAAATTATCAAAAAATACGGCAAAGAACGCATGCGTGAAATTCTGGAGGGTGCGGTCAACGAAACCGAATTTGCTCTGCAAAGTGCGAAGGCACGCTTTGATACGGAAACGGCAGACGGCAAGGTCGGTTATCTGAACGAGGCAGTTGCAATCCTTGCGGTGATTCCGAATGCCGTCAAGCGTGATGTCTATATCACGCAGCTTGCAGGTGAGCTGCAGGTGGCAAAGGCGGCAATCGAAACGCAGGTTGCCAAGCTGCACAGAAATGCACGCAAAAAGGAAGAGAAGGAAGTTTTCGGACAAGCTGTCAAGCATCTGAAGGGGGAGGATACACCGTCTCCGAATCCTGACAAAAGACGTTATCCGCGTGCTGTCAAGGCCGAGGAGCATCTGCTGGCAGCCTTGCTTGCAAATCCTGCCTATCTGCGCAAATTTGCGTCCCGTCTGAACGCGGATGCTTTTATGACGCCGTTTAATAAGCGGATCTTTGCGGCTGTTTCCGAAAAAATCGAGCAGAATGTCAGTCTGATGCCGTCCTCATTTTCCGCAACGGAAAGTGAAGAAGTCGTTGCCTACATTTCCATGCTGCTTGCTTTGTCCTCGCAGGTGGGTACAACGGAAAAATCATTCGGTGATTATCTGACAATTCTGGCACAGGAAAAGAAAAAGGCAGAGCGCAGTGAAAGCGGTCCGTTGACGGATGACGATTTCCTTGCGCGCATTGCCGATTGCAAAAAAACGGATAGTTGAAAGGAAGAAAGTTATGGAACACAATGAAAAACCCAACAGTCTTGCTGCGTTGATTGAAAGAGGCAAGGCAGCAGGTAAACTGTCCACAAAAGACATCGATATGCTCCTGCTGGAGAATGATATCGATATCGAAGAGCTCGACAAAATCTATGAGCTCATTGAACAGAACAATATTGAACTGATTGATGAAATGTCCGACCTTGCTGCAGAAGCACTCAACTTCGATTCCGAGGTTGCCCGTGTTTACGATGCAGACAGCAGTGAAATGGACAAAAACGGTGTCCTGGATGACCCCGTCAAGGTATATCTGCGTGATATCGGTCGTATCTCGCTGCTGAGCAGTGAAGAAGAAACCGCACTTGCCATCCGTGTTTCGGAAGGCGACAAGGAAGCCAAAAACAAGCTTATTCAGGCAAACCTGCGTCTTGTTGTCAGCATTGCAAAAAGACATCTCGGCAGGGGTCTGCAGCTGCTTGATCTGATTCAGGAAGGCAATCTGGGTCTTATCAAGGCTGTCGATAAGTTTGATTATACCAAGGGCTTCAAATTCTCTACTTATGCAACATGGTGGATCAAGCAGGCCATCACCCGTGCTATTGCTGACCAGGCAAGAACCATCCGTATTCCCGTTCACATGGTTGAAACCATCAACCGTGTCAAAAAGACCAACAGCATGCTGCTGCACAAGAACGGCAAGGAGCCCACAGAGGACGAAATTGCAGCTGAGCTGAATATGTCTGTTGAGCGTGTTCGTGAGATTCTTCGTGTTTCGCAGGAGCCCGTTTCACTTGAAACTCCCATCGGTGAAGAGGATGACAGCCATCTCGGTGACTTTATTCCCGATGAAGATGCGCTTGCACCTGCAGAAGCCGCTTCCCGTGAAATGCTCAAGGAGGCACTTGCTGCCGTGCTCGAAACCCTCACCCCCCGTGAAGCAAGAGTTCTGATTCTGCGCTACGGTCTTGAGGATGGCCATCCGCGTACACTCGAAGAGGTCGGCCGTGAGTTTGAGGTTACCCGTGAACGTATCCGTCAGATCGAAACCAAGGCACTTCGCAAGCTCAGACATCCGCAGCGCAGCAAGCGTCTGAAGGATTTCCTTGAATAAGAAAAACGGAGGCGCAATATGAAAAAAACTTTTGCGGTCATTCTGACATTTGTTTTGCTGTTTGCTGTTGCCTTTTCGGGCTGCGGCTCATCGTCCGGTACTGTTACCATCCGTCCCGTGCTTTCCGCTGAAAGTGCAAAGCCCGGAGATACGGTGCAGGTGCAGGTTTATATCGACGATGCGGATTTGTTCTGCTCCATGGATTTTTATCTTTCCTATGATGCACAATATGTTACATTTGCAGGCACCAAGGCGGAAGTTGTGCCGGATCTGATGAACGAGCTTACAAACGGCTCGGATGCAGCCGGAAATGCCTATATCAAGTACACGGGTCTTACGCTGAAAACCCTGAATCTTGATGAATGTCTGTTGTTTACCGCCACCTTCACCGTGCGTGAGGATGCACCGGCAGGGGAGCCGTTTTTCGGCATTGCCGTGGGTGAATACTGCAAGGGTGACGATGCAAGCGGTGATACCTACAAGAATATTGTTTCCGATGTTGTTGAAGGCGGCGTAAAGCTGACCGTAACAGCCGGATAAAACACACAAAATACGGAATTTGTTGCGGACGGTACCATGTACCGTCCGTGATTTTTTCAAAAAAAATTAAAGATTCCAAAAAAAACTCTTGACTTTTGTGTTCGTGTTGTGTATAATGCTATACTGCATTATAATGAAGACGTATAAATAAAAATAATTGTCTTTTATTATAATTTATTATAGCAAACGCATCAGAATGAAAATCGGGAGTTTTGTTTTTATTGCGTTTCCTCAAACGATAAAAAAAGATCGGAGAGTAATGTACATGGCAGATGTGAAGCCCGTAAAATTGGGAAGAAAAACCAGAATGAGCTTTTCTCACATCAATGAGGTTATGGAGATGCCTAACCTGATCGAGGTGCAGAAAACGTCATATCAGTGGTTTTTGGATGTAGGTCTTCGTGAGGTCTTCAAGGATATCGGTGAAATCACCGACTACACAGGCAATCTTGTGCTTGACTTCATTGATTACAGAATGGACGAACCGCCTAAGTACACCATCAAGGAGTGTAAAGAACGCAAGGCGACTTATGCAGCTCCCCTGAAAATCACCGCACGCCTGCTCAACAAGGAAACAGGCGAAATCAAGACCAATGAGATTTATATGGGTGATTTTCCCAAAATGACCCCCAGCGGAACGTTTATTATCAACGGTGCAGAGCGTGTTATCATTTCTCAGCTCGTTCGTTCCCCCGGTGTTTATTTTGACATGAGCCGCGATAAGACCGGCAAAAAGCTCTTTACCGCACAGGTTATCCCCAACCGCGGTGCATGGCTTGAATACGAGTCCGATCAGAACGATATTTTCTACGTTCGTATCGACAAGAGCAGAAAGCAGCTCATCACCACCTTCCTTCGTGCTCTGGGTCTCAGCTCGAATGCTGACATTCTTGAGTTCTTCGGACATGATGAACGCATTCTTGCAACCTTCGAAAAGGACACCACGCAGAACACCTCCGAGGCATTGCTTGAGGTTTACAAGAAGCTTCGTCCGGGTGAACCTCCCATCATTGATACCGCAAAGGCTCATATTGAAGGCCTGTTCTTTGATGAACGCCGCTATGACCTCTCCCGTGTCGGTAGATATAAATATAACAAAAAGCTTGCAATTTCCGAAAGACTTCGCAATCAGGTTCTTGCCGAGGATGCAATCAATCCGCTGACAGGCGAATTCATTGCTGAAGCAGGCACCCGTGTTGACAAGGCACTTGCTTATGAAATCGAGCAGGCCGGTGTAAAGGAAATCACTGTTGATGCTGCAGGTCAGATCGTTAAGGTCATTTCCAACGGCATGGTTGATCCCTTTGATTACCTGCCCATGTTCACGGAAGAAGAACTCGAAGCACTCGGCATCAACGAAAAGGTAAGCTTCGCAGCTCTTTGCAACATCATGGATGAATGCGGCGAAGATAAGGCTTCTCTCAGCGAAGCACTTGCACGCGATTGTGATCTGCTGATCCCGAAGCACATCACCGTTGATGACATTTTTGCAACTGTTAACTATCTGGATTGCCTCGGCCACGAGGTCGGCAATCTTGACGATATCGACCATCTCGGCAACCGTCGTATCCGTTCTGTCGGCGAGCTGCTGCAGAATCAGGTCCGCATCGGCTTCTCCCGTATGCAGAGAATCGTAAACGAAAAGATGAGCCTGCATGCACAGGACAGTGAAAAAATCACTCCTCAGGCTCTGATCAATATCCGTCCCGTTCTGGCAGCCATCAAGGAATTCTTCGGTTCCTCCCAGCTGTCCCAGTTCATGGATCAGACCAACCCCCTTGCTGAACTGACCCACAAGCGTCGTCTTTCCGCACTCGGCCCCGGCGGTCTCTCCCGTGAACGCGCAGGCTTCGAAGTCCGTGACGTTCATTACTCGCACTACGGCCGTATGTGTCCCATTGAATCGCCTGAAGGTCCCAACATCGGTCTGATTTCCTACCTTGCAACCTTTGCAAGAATCAACAAATACGGCTTTGTGGAAGCTCCCTTCCGCCGTGTTGACAAGGTAAACGGCATTGTTCTTGATGAAATCGAATACATGACCGCTGATGTGGAAGACGAATTCCGTGTAGCACAGGCAAACGAACCGCTTGATGAAAACGGCCGTTTTGTCAACAGCAAGGTCATGATCCGTTACAGAGGCGATTTCCAGGAAGTTGAAAACAATGTAGCTGACTACATGGACGTTTCGCCCAGAATGGTCGTTTCCGTTGCTACCGCAATGATTCCCTTCCTTGAAAACGACGACGCCAACCGTGCATTGATGGGCTCGAACATGCAGCGTCAGGCTGTTCCGCTTCTTAAGCCCCAGGCTCCCATCGTCGGTACCGGTATGGAATACAAGGCTGCTGTTGACTCGGGTGTTGCCGTTATTGCAACAAACGCAGGTATCTGCACCAAGGTCAGCGCTGACTGTGTTGAAGTTACCAGAGACGACGGCAAAATCGATGAATATCCGCTCGTCAAGTTCATGCGCTCCAACCAGGGCACCTGTATCAACCAGCGTCCCGTTGTTGAAGCAGGCATGCGCATCGAAAAGGGTGATGTCATTGCTGACGGTCCTGCAACGGACGAAGGCGAAATCTCCCTCGGTAAGAACGTTCTCATCGGCTTCATGACATGGGAAGGCTACAACTACGAAGACGCTGTTCTCGTAAACGAAAAGATCGTCCGTGATGACGTCTTCACCTCTATCCATATTGAAGAATATGCAACCGAAGCCAGAGACACCAAGCTCGGACCGGAAGAAATTACACGCGACATTCCCAATGTCGGTGAGGATGCTCTGAAGGATCTTGACGAAAACGGTATCATCTGTGTCGGTGCAGAGGTTCATTCCGGTGACATTCTTGTCGGTAAGGTAACCCCGAAGGGTGAAACCGAGCTGACTGCAGAAGAAAGACTTCTTCGTGCCATCTTCGGCGAAAAGGCAAGAGAAGTCAGAGATACCTCCCTGCGTGTTCCGCACGGTGAATATGGTATCGTTGTTGATGTTGAAGTTTTCACCAGAGCCAACAGTGACGAGCTGAGCCCCGGTGTCAATAAAGAAGTCCGTGTTTATATCGCACAGAAGAGAAAGATCTCTGTCGGCGATAAGATGGCAGGTCGCCACGGTAACAAGGGTGTTGTTTCCCGTATCTTGCCGCAGGTTGACATGCCGTTCCTGGCTGACGGTACTCCGCTGGATATCGTTCTGAATCCCCTTGGTGTTCCGTCCCGAATGAATATCGGTCAGGTTCTTGAAGTGCATCTCGGCAGAGCTGCAAGAGAACTCGGCTGGAAGGTTATGACCCCCGTTTTTGATGGCGCTCACGAACAGGATATCGTGGATCTGCTTGAAGAATCCGGCTTGAGCACAACCGGTAAGTTTGATCTTTATGACGGCCGCACCGGTCAGAAGTTCGATAACCCCGTAACGGTCGGCGTTATGTACTTCCTGAAGCTGTTGCACCTTGTTGACGATAAAATCCATGCACGTTCCACCGGTCCGTACTCCCTTGTCACCCAGCAGCCGCTCGGCGGTAAGGCTCAGTTCGGCGGCCAGCGTTTCGGTGAAATGGAAGTCTGGGCATTGGAGGCTTACGGTGCCTGCTACACTCTGCAGGAAATTCTGACGGTCAAGTCCGACGACGTTGTCGGTCGTGTCAAGACCTACGAAGCAATCGTCAAGGGGCTCAATGTTCCCAAGCCCGGTATCCCTGAAAGCTTCAAGGTTCTCGTCAAGGAACTGCAGTCTCTTGCTCTTGATATCAGTGTTCTGGATGAGGATGGTTGCGAAATCGATCTTCAGCAGTGCTATGATGAATACGGCGATGTACCTGCTGTTCTTGATGAAGAATATGTAGAAGAAAAGAACATGGAAAGTGTAAGCGGCATGAGCATCGAAGATATGCCTGAAGACGCAGGTGCAGATCTCGATCTGTTTGATGATGCCTTCGACGGCGAAGATGATTTTGATGCTGATTCCTATATCGACGGTCTGGACGATATGGTTGGATTTGATGAATAAATCTCTTGTCTTTCTTACACATTAAATATATAAGGAGCTGCTGGTAAATGAACGAAAGCCCTCTTACTACTACAGTAAAAACAATTATCGAAAGCCCTGTTACTACAGTAAAAAAATATACTGAAGAGAATTACAACGAGTTGAACTTTGAATCCATTCAGATCAGACTCGCTTCTCCTGAAAAAATCCGTCAATGGTCCTGTGGCGAGGTTACCAAGCCCGAGACCATCAACTACAGAACCCTCAAGCCCGAACGCGACGGCCTTTTCTGCGAAAAGATCTTTGGACCCACAAAGGACTGGGAATGTCATTGCGGTAAGTACAAGAGAATCCGTTACAAGGGCATCACCTGCGAACGCTGCGGTGTTAAAATCACCAAAGCCAAGGTCCGCCGTGAAAGAATGGGTCACATCGAGCTTGCTTGTCCCGTTTCTCACATCTGGTACTTCAAGGGTGTTCCTTCCCGTATCGGTCTTTTGCTTGAAATCTCTCCCCGTGAGCTTGAAAAGGTCCTGTACTATTCCAAGTACATCGTTATCGACGGCGGCGACACACCGCTTGAAAAGTACAGCATCATCAACAGCAGAGAATATGAGGATGCCGTAGAAAAGTACGACAAGGATTCTTTTGTTGCCAAGATGGGTGCAGAAGCTATTCAGGATCTGCTTGCAGAGCTTGATATCGATGCACTTTATGAGCAGCTTCGCGATGAACTTCGCGTTGCTGTCGGCCAGAAGAAGACCAAGGTTCTCAAGAGACTGGAAGTTGTTGAAGCATTCAAGAGCTCCGGCAATAAGCCCGAATGGATGATCCTCAACGTTCTTCCCGTTATTCCGCCCGATATCCGCCCCATGGTTCAGCTCGAAGGCGGCAGATTTGCCACCAGTGACCTGAATGACCTGTATCGCCGTGTTATCAACCGTAACAATCGTCTGAAGAAGCTGCAGGAAGACGGCTCTCCCGAAATTATTATTAATAATGAAAAGAGAATGCTGCAGGAAGCTGTTGATGCTCTCATCGACAACGGCCGTCGCGGCAAGCCCGTTACCGGTCCCAGCAACCGTGCCCTGAAAGCACTTTCCGAAATGCTCAAGGGTAAGCAGGGTCGTTTCCGTCAGAACCTTCTCGGTAAGCGTGTTGACTACTCCGGCCGTTCGGTTATCGTTGTCGGTCCCGAGCTTAAGATCTATCAGTGCGGTCTTCCCAAGGAAATGGCTCTTGAGCTCTTCAAGCCCTTCGTTATGAAGCGCCTTGTTGAAAAGGATATTTCCAAGAATATCAAAAATGCAAGAAAGATGGTTGACCGTGCAAGTGCTGAAGTTTGGGATGCACTTGAAATTGTCATCAAGGACCATCCTGTTCTTCTGAACCGTGCTCCCACTCTCCACCGTCTTGGTATTCAGGCATTTGAACCGGTGCTTGTAGAGGGCCGTGCAATCAAGCTGCACCCCCTTGTATGTACCGCTTTCAACGCTGACTTCGACGGCGACCAGATGGCTGTTCACGTTCCGCTGTCTGCTGAAGCACAGGCTGAAGCACGCTTCCTGATGCTTGCTGCAAACAACCTGCTCAAGCCCTCCGACGGTAAGCCCGTTGCCGTTCCTTCACAGGACATGGTTCTCGGTTCTTACTATCTGACCCTGCTTCGTGAAAACGAGGTCGGTGCAGGCAACGTCTATCGCAATGAAGACGAAGCAGTTATGGCTTATGATGAAGGCTATCTCGGTCTTCATGCTCCCATCAGAATCCGCATGACCAAGGAAATCAACGGTGTTGAATACACAGGCCTTGTTGAAACCACACTCGGCCGCGTTATCTTCAACCGTCCTATTCCGCAGGACCTTGGTTTTGTTTCCAGAGATCCTTCCGATCCTGTCAGCATGCTGACTCCCGAAGTCAGTGAGCTTGTCAAGAAGAAAGAGCTCGGTAATATTATCGAAAGATGTATCAACGTACACGGCACATCTGTTGCAGCTCGCGTGCTTGACGATCTGAAAAATCAGGGTTACAGATATTCTACCCGCAGCGGTATCACCGTATCCGTATTCGATGCTGTGATCCCCGAAAGCAAGAAGGATTATCTTGCCGATGCACAGGCAAAGATCGACAAGATCACCAAGCAGTACCGTCACGGCCTGCTGAGTGATAAGGACAGATCCAATGAAGTCATCAAGGTCTGGACCGAATGCACCGAAAAGGTTTCGCAGGCGATTAAGAACAACCTGCAGCTGACCAACCCCATCCACATGATGATCCACTCCGGCGCCCGTGGATCGACCTCGCAGTTGAATCAGATGTGCGGCATGCGTGGTCTGATTGCTAACACCTCCGGTGAAACCATCGAAGTACCCATCAAGGCTAACTACCGTGAAGGTCTGAACGTTCTTGAATACTTCATTTCTTCCCGTGGTGCCCGTAAAGGTCTTGCTGATACGGCTCTTCGTACCGCTGACTCCGGTTATCTGACCCGTCGTCTTGTTGACGTTTCTCAGGATGTTATCATCCGTGAGGATGACTGCCATACCAACGAAGGTCTTGAAGTCAGCAACATCTACGGTGACGGTGAAAACAACGTTATCGAGGATCTTGTTGAAAGACTGACCGGCCGTTACCTCCTCAATCCGCTGGTTGATGAAAACGGCGAAGTCATCATGGATGCTGATACCATGATGAAAGAAAAGGATGCAAAGCGCATCGTTGCTGCAGGCTACACAAAGGTTGTTATTCGTTCTCTTCTTACCTGTAAGGCAAAGCATGGTGTCTGCCGTCGTTGCTACGGCTCCAACCTTGCAACAGGCGGTACCGTTGCAAACGGTGAAGCTGTCGGTATCATCGCTGCTCAGTCCATCGGTGAACCCGGTACACAGCTGACCATGAGAACGTTCCATACCGGTGGTGTTACTACCACAGCCGATATTACGCAGGGTCTTCCTCGTGTTGAAGAACTTTTCGAAGCACGCAAGCCCAAGACACTCGCAATCCTCACCAAGATTCCCGGTACCGTTACCTTCGGTGAAAACAAGAAGGGCTCCTTTATCAGCATCACAGGTCCTGAAGGTGCAGATGAATACACCATTCCTTACGGCTATCGCAAGACCGTCAAGGAGGGTGACTATGTTGAAAAGGGAACTGCCCTGACCGAAGGCTCCTGCAACCCGCATGATGTTCTTGAAGTTCTCGGTGTTGAAGCCGTTTATAACTACCTCATCAACGAAGTGCAGAGTGTTTACCGTACGCAGGGTGTTAACGTTAACGACAAGCACATTGAAGTCATTGTCAGACAGATGATGCGCAAGGTTAAGGTTGACGATCCGGGCATGACCGATCTTCTTCCCGGTGCTTCGGTTGACAGACTCGAATTTGCAGCTGCCAATGCTGCAGTTCGTGAGCAGGCTGAAAAAGAAGGCTATGTTGCTATGGAAGCAACCTACAAGCCGGTTCTTCTCGGTATCACCAAGGCTGCTCTTGCAACTGACTCCTTCCTGTCGGCTGCATCCTTCCAGGAAACCAACCGCGTCCTGACCGATGCTGCAATCCGCGGCAAGGTTGACCCGCTGCTTGGCCTGAAGGAAAACGTCCTGATCGGTAAATTGCTGCCCAGCGGCACGGGTATGAAGTGCTACAGCGATGTCAAGGGCGTTGAACAGATCGCTCCCGGCGTTACTTTTGGTGATTTGGACGAAAATTCTTGAAAATTTTAAGTCGGAGGCCAGCGGTCTTAGGAAGACAAGGG
>JAZOWJ010000349.1:0-5249 GCA_045659125.1 Acutalibacteraceae bacterium | reverse complement strand
CAGGCGCATAGATAAAATGGGCTGTAGTGACCTGCAATTGCAAATCATTCAAGGCTTTATTTGCAGTGTAAGTCAAATCAAAGGAAGGCACACATTCTACGCTGCGTTCAGCGCCGCCAACAACCTCAATATTGTATTGAGGGGCAGATTCATAAGTTAAAAAAGATTCAGCAACAGAAAAACCGTAATCCAAAAGCAACCGATGATCATTCCAATCATCAGGCGCACTTAATGTAACAGCAATCAGCCGAATACTATCACGCTCTGCAGCAGTCACAAGACATCTGCCGCTTTTCTTGGTAAATCCTGTTTTGACACCGATCAAGCCGCTGTAGGACTGAAGCAATCGGTTATGATTTTTCAACCAGATCTGTTTGTTGTTAATATATATTTTAGCAGTATATTGACTGACTATATCAACAAAAACCTCATTCTGCAAAGCTTCACGTGTCAGCAAAGCCATATCATAGGCGGTTGAATAATGATTTTCATCATCCAATCCCGACGGTGTGACAAAAACGGTATCTTGCATTCCGATTGATTCAGCTTTTTGATTCATCAACTCCACGAATGCTTCAACAGAACCGCTGACAGCAACCGCTACTGCATTTGCAGCATCGTTTCCTGAAGACAGCATCAATCCGACCAACAAATCATACATACAGATCTTGTCCCCCGGCATCAATCCGAGAGAGGATCCGTCCACATGCAACACTTCATTGCCGACAGTTATTTCAGCCTGCATCGACACACGTTCAACAGCAAGTAGTGCTGTCATAATTTTTGTTGTGCTGGCCATTGACAGCTTTTGTTTTGGGTTGTGCTCGTAAAGAATCTGCGCCGTGTCTGCACATATCAGAACAGCACTATTGGCTGATACCTGCAAAGATGCCGCATCAGCCGAAGTAATGATATTAAATACAAAAAACAGAAGACAAAAACAGAAAATCTTAAATTTCATCAGACCACCCATACATATGTATGGACAGTCTCATGTACTTATTCCTGTGTATTTGCCTTGCGCTTATCGATAACACCTGTTACCTTGTCAAACATTTCGGGAACAAGGTTAACAATGCGTTCTGCAGCATTATCATCAGCAGCAATGTATTTGACGGAAACGTCGCCGTTCTTAACAACAAGAAAAGCAACGGGAGTAATGGTGACACCTGCACCACCGCCGCCACCAAACAATTCAACATTGTTCTTGGAGGGGAAATCGGAACCGCCCGAAGCAAAGCCGTATGTGACCTTGGATACGGGAATAACGGTCAAACCGTCAGCTACCATCATGGGTTCGCCAATAATTGTACTTACATCAACAAGCTGACGCACCTTTTCAATGGTTGTGGCAAGGATGCCTGCCGCTTTCTTTTCACTCATTAGAAACACCACTTTCTTCTGTATTATTATTTGCTTTATTATTATCAGCCTTTTTCCGTGCTTGCAACACGGGTTTCAGCATTCTGAACGCAACTTTGAAGCCAAATTTGAACACAAGCCTACCAACCAAAAGCAACACGACACCAATCAGCCTTGCAGGTCTGAAACCAAACGAAATATGCATATCCGCTGTGCTTTTCTTTGCAATAAAATCGGGGGTTATGTTAAAATCATACTGCTTGACCTTGTACTTGGTAACAAAGGTGCCAAGCATGGGAAATATCGTGGAACACAGCTGACCATAATAAAAGGCTGTTTCTGCTGCATCATTTTTGGTAACGGTCATATCAACCATCAGTTCATCAATAACAAAGGCATGGAAAATACCACCAAAGAACGAACCGATATATGAGAAAACTTCTTTAATTAAAAGAATTAACCCTTCAACACCGCCATTGGCTTCCATGAAAATGTTCAGGATATTCGGCTTACCTTGTGACTTTTCTGCAGCTGCAGGTTGTTCTTCAGGAGCTACATCTGCTGTCTGTTCAGGTTGCTGAGGTGCTGATTCAGCAGGCACAGGATCAGGCTCTGCGGGCTTATTTTCTTGCGGAGTCTCATCTGCAGGTGCTGCATCCGAAGATTGCTCTGTGTTTTTTTTGGCTTTCTTTTCCTTTTTCTTCATCGGATATACGGGAATCTTCAAAAACAGCCAACGAATCAGGACACTTTTTTCTTCACCGTAATCAGCAACAATGCGAATTTTTACAAACAAAGCCGCAATTACAATTGCAAGGATGGCAAGGATCGTCCAACCTATGATTTTCAGTATCAAAAGAACGACACCCAAAAAGAGCACCTCCTTATAAAATAGAAATCTGACCGCTGATCACCCCGTCGGTATTGGATAAGCCCTCCAATGCCGCCAGGCCTTCATTGTCTTCCGGAAGCTCGGGAAGCTCTTCCAGAGAGGACAAGCAAAAACATCTCAAAAAGTTTGTTGTAGTACAGTATAGCAGAGGTCTACCCGGCAAGTCAAGTCTTCCGCACTCTTCTATTAAATCTCTTTGACATAAAGTTCCGACAACACCACTGCAATCGACACCTCTGACCTGCTCAACAAATGATTTTGTAACCGGTTGATTATACGCAATAATGGCAAGAACTTCAAATGCAGCCTGACTCAAAGGCTGATTTCTGCGCACATCCAGGACCTTTCGTATATCTTCCACATATTCAGGGCGAGATAAAAACTGATACGAATCACCCAATTTTTTCAAAACAATCCCGCATTTTCTTTCTTCATATACAACAACAAGTCGATCTAAAGCTTCACGGATATCTTTTTCATTCATTGCAAAGGCCTGTGCAATCTTCTGCACCTCAACAGGCTCACCTGAAGCAAAAACAACCGCTTCAACAGCATTTTGCAATCTCTTCATTTCTTCATTCAAAATCAATATCCCCCTCAGGCTCACTCAACAAGGTCACACAAAGCTTACCGTTTTCATCATCTTCAAGTAAAATATTTTTTCTTTTTGTAAGCTCGAGAACAGCAAGGAAGGTAGCAACAAGCTCACTTCTGCTCTCCGCTTGTTCAAAAATTGTATGAAAGCTGTGCTTTCCCTTACCTGCGATGCGTTTGACAACACTTCGTATTGTGATCGACACAGAAACAATTTTCTTTGCAACAATACCCTTAAAAGAATCAAACGGCGGCGGCAATCTGCGCAGACGCTTTCCGACAGCATTCAGATAAGCCTTTGTCAGCTCCGTTGCATCATGCACACGATGATAAGTCATGTCCGCAGGAATCGGCTCTGCAGTTCGAACAAACGAAGAAAAGCCGTCAGTATGCTTTGCAAGTTCATTTGCAAGAATCTTACAATCGCGATACTCAATCAGCTCACGCTCAAGCTCCTTTTTGAGATTCTGCGATTCTTCATAAACAGGCAAAAGTGATACCGTCTTTATGTGAACCAATCTTGCTGCCATTTCCAGAAACTCGCTTGCCTGTTCAAGATCTTCTTCTGCGACATTTGCAATAAAAGCCGTGTATTGCTCAACAAGTGCAAAAATAGAAATGTCGTTGATATTCAGTTTGTGTTTTGTTATCAGATGCAACAGCAGGTCAAGCGGACCTTCAAACACATCCAATTTATACTGAATAATATCCATTTGGAATCCTTTAATTAAAAATATTAATTATAATAGCTTCAAACCATGAAACAACAATATAAGAGGCATCTGTCCATGAAGGAAGCAATCCGATTCTGTTGTTCAGGAAAGTAAGACCAAGTATAATATAAACAAGATAACGCTCATATTGCAACAGCTTATAATAATACTTATCAGGCAAAAGCAAGGTGACCAATCTTGATCCGTCAAGAGGCGGAATCGGCATCAGATTGAATAATGCAAGAGAAAAATTATAAACTGCAACGTAGAAAAAGAACACATTCAGCAAAACAGCAGCATTGGAAGGTGTTGAAAGCGAAGCGATTAAAGCTGCAATAAAAACAGAAATAAGCGACATCAGGATATTTGATATCGGTCCTGCTGCTGCAGTCAATGCAAATCCGAGCGTTCTGTTTTTAAAATTATTGATATTAACCGGAACCGGCTTAGCGAAGCCAACACCAATTAACAGCATCATAATTGTACCTGTTTTGCTAAGATGATCAAACGGATTGAGTGAAATTCTTCCGCTGAGACGACCGGTCTCATCTCCGAGCTTATAAGCCGCATAGGCATGTGCTGATTCATGCACAGGCATGCTGACAAATGTACAAAACAACAACGCTGCAAGAGAAAACAATATGCCGGTAATTTCAGAGCGCGTCACATCACCGGACAACAAGGTCAATAATGACAACAGCATTTCTATGCATCCTTTCAAAATTACTTTTCAATTTCAACAAAACGGTCAAGGCCGTAAAAATCCTTCCGTCCAAACGCATTTTTTATTCCGCCGTGCTGTGCAATGAACAAATCAGCAATTTTTTGCGTTTGATCTTCGGCGCATTCAAAATACATTTTACCGCCGTAATTCAATTTATCATACCAGTAAGCAGACAAGGCTCTGTAAAAGATAAGTCCGTCTTCACCGCCATCCAATGCCGTAATCGGCTCGTACAGTACTTCCCGTTGCAAATATTGCAATTCCATAGCAGGAATATAAGGCGGATTGGATATAATCACATCTGCAAACGGAAGCTTATCTGCCGGCGGCGTCAATACATCGCAAGGTATTATGTGCACATTCTGCAAGCTAAATTTTTCAGCATTGGCACGAATACATTTCAGCGGCTCTTCATACAACTCGAACAAATACACCTGCACATCCGCACAGGCTATTGCAACAGAAAGGCCGATGCAACCTGTTCCTGCACAGACATCATAAACTGTTTTACACTTATTTGTTTTAATATACTGTATTGCCATGTCCGTCAATTCTTCTGTTTCAGGACGAGGTATCAGCACATCTTCATTAACAATAAATGTATTGCCGCAAAAATCCCATTCACCGAGAATATACTGCAGCGGTGTTCCGTTGGTTCGCTTGTGCAACATGTTTTGTATACAATCAAGCACATCCTCTGCAGGCACTTCAAAAAGCTGTGTTGAGAACACGCTTCGGCTCATACCTGAAGCAAATATAGCAATCTCTCTTGCCTCAAACTCTGCATCTTCTACACCGTGTTGCACGAGAAATGCTTCACTGTTGCGCAGGATTTCAGCGTATGTTTTCATACAGCATCATCTTCAGGATTATCAGTGATAACCATTTTAAGTGCTACAATACCGACTTCTATAATGTCATCCGTAGGTTCATTGGTGGTTATTCTCTGCATCCACATACCGGG
>JAZOWJ010000348.1:0-8938 GCA_045659125.1 Acutalibacteraceae bacterium | reverse complement strand
AATTTACATAAAAAAGGAGAAAAATACAAACATGGAAACTAAAAAAATAAAATTCCCGATTGCCGGGATTGCCTTTGCAATTCTTGTCGTCACCAATTGCATTCAAATAATCAAATGTTTTCCTTTGAATGAAACGAATGTTTTGTTTTTTATTAAGTTTATTATTGCATTAATATCTTGCATGGTCCTATGTGTGCCTTTGTTTATGAAAAAGCAGGATGTACTCTTACTAATAGGTACTGCGGGGCTAATTATTTCAAATATCATCTCACTTCTGCTTGTGCTTACGCAGTATTATATAATAACTGACTTAATAACTTTTCTCCCATTGATACTGCTTATATTCATAGAAGCAGTCATCATTTTACCGCAATTGTCAAAATATAAAGATGTTGCTAAGAAAATATACTTTGTTCCGACAATTCTCAGTATTTTAAGCATAATAATTGAAGTGATAATAAATATCGTCAAATATGGAGCACTAATAGAATATTGGTTAACATCGTGGATCAGTTCACTGTTTTTTGTCGGCGGATTATTCACTCTTGCAAAATGGCTTGTTGAGCCTTATGAAAAGGAAAAAACTGTAAAAACAAAAGTTCATAAAAACATAAAAGAACAAGAAGATTTTACTATGGATAACAAAAATTTCGATACTGTTTTAGATTACAACGAAGCCTATTGCGAATTGGTCAAGCACCTTCTGCTTTCCCTGTTCACCTGCGGTATTTGGACACTGATCTGGATTCACAAGACCACAAAGGTATTGAACAGAACTCCCGGTGCAGAGCAATATGACCCCACAAAGAAATTGCTGCTTTGCCTGTTTGTTCCGTTCTATATGGTTTATTGGTTCAAAAAGCACGGTGAGCGAATCGACAAGCTCAACGCAATGCAAAACAACAAGACCGACAATGCAACAATGTATCTGCTTTTGGGCTTGTTTATTCCGGTTGTTGCCTGCATTCTGATGCAGGACAACATCAACAAGCTTTGTGCACCTGCCGCAGCAGCTCCGCAATTTGTTGCAGCAGCACCTGCAAGCACCGAAAAGAACAATATTGAGCTTTTGAAAGAATACAAAGACCTGCTTGACATGGGCGTCATCACACAGGAAGAATTTGATGCCAAGAAGCAGCAGCTTCTCAATTTATAACTAAAAAATACAGCACATCGTCTTTCGGCGGTGTGCTGTTTATTTTATCGGTATATGCCCTCATCCCACCAGATTCTGTTCATCAGCTCGTAGCGTTCAAGGGGCAGACCTGTATAGGCGCAGTTGGAGGTGCAGAACACAAAGCCCCAGCCGGCCATGCCGTCACGCAGACATCGGCGCACATCGGCAATCACTTCTTCTTCGCTGCCTGTCTGCAAAAGACCGCAGTTGACATTGCCGCAAAGGGCAACCTTGTCACCGTACATTTTTTTGACCGCCCCAAGGTCGACACCGCCCTGCGGGTCAAGCGAATGCAGCGCATCGGGACCACATTGCACCATCTGGTCAAGAATGGGCATAATATTGCCGTCGGTGTGCTTGATGGAATAAAATCCCGCATCACGATAGCCTTTGCAAAGGGATGCAAGATAAGGTGTTATGAAAGTTTCAAACATGGACGGCGAAAAGAAAGGATTGACATTGAAGCAATAGTCCGAGCACAGCGCAAATCCGTCCAAAAGTCCTGCATGTGCCGCCATTCTTTCGGCATAACGCAGCTTATCATCCAAACGGTTCTGTGCTTCTTTTTTGAGGCCTTCTTCGTCCTCATACATCCGCTCGCTGAACGCAAGCATATTATCCCCGTTGGGGATTTCAAATGTGCAGTCACCGTGCATCATCAGAAAATACTTTTTGTCCGTTTTTTCGCGAATGCAATTCAGAAGCCGCAGGGTATTTTCAAAATCGCCCGGGTTCGGATGCACAAAAATGGCACTGTGGTGGTACTTTTCGGCAACTTCAATATAGCTGTCTGCCATATAGGCAATATGCAGATCCTGTTCGGTTTTGCTCATCTGCTTCCATTGATCAAAGCGTTGCTGGGAGGGATGAATTTTGCCGATGGCTTCCAAAGTCAGATAAAACACAAGCTCAAAGGTCGGGCAATGTCCCTCGATCGGCTCTCTTTTGAGTGCTTTTATAAATCGCTCGCGTTCTGTCATACGCACACTTCCTCAAACATCATATTTTCAATAAAGCTTTGCGAGAAGGTCGGGTCGGTTGCAAGGTCAATGTAAGTTGCTTTTTGTATGATACTCTCAAGGTCATTCTGCTCACAGGCAAAGCGCACCGTGCCAAGAAGGCTGCTGTTGTTCAGCACAACACAGCGGTCGGCAAGCTCCTTTGGGAGCAGACCGATACGCACGGCATTTCCGATGTTGATTTTTGCCGAAAATCCGCCTGAAATATAAAGCTTTTCCACATCCGCAGGTCGGATGTCTTTTTGTTTCAGCAATGCCGCAATTGCCGAATAAACCGCCGATTTTGCAAGCTGAAGCTGCCGTATGTCGGCTTGTTCAAGAAACACATCGGGGGCAACTTCAAAACAGTCATCCTCCATATACCCCGATTCATCGATGATTTCATATTTCAAAAGCTCTGCAATAATATCAATCAGCCCCGTGCCGCAGATCCCCTTGGCCGGTGCATCGTTGACGGTCTGCGTTTTCGGAATACCGCCGTCAAGCGAAAATGCCGTCACCGCACCGTCAGTGGCAGGCATGCCCTGCGAAATATTGGCACCCTCAAAGCAAGGGCCCGCTGCGGCCGCGGTGCAGAGAATATCCGTTTGTGAAAAAAGAAGCACCTCTGCATTCGTGCCGAGGTCAACAAGAATGCTGTATTTGCCTTCGGGCGGCATAGCAACAAGATTCAACCCTGCCACAAGGTCTGCACCGACGAAAGCGGAAATATTGGGTAAGGTGATGATTTCTTCAACACCTTTGATTCCCAATTCGTGTGCATGAATATACTGCCCTTCAAGAAATGCCGGTATGTAAGGATATGCTCCCATGCAGGAGCAATCCGTATTTAATAACAGATGCAGCATCGTGGTATTGCCTGCCACATACATCCGTTTTACAGTCGGCAAGGCCAAGGCATTTATCATGCGGTTGATTTCATTGCTGATCATCGCAAAAAGAGGCTGTGCAGTATACTTTCGGCAATGGTCAATACGCGAAATCACATCCGCACCGAATGCAGTCTGCGGATTTCTACGGGTGACAACCCGCTGTATTTTGTTTTCATCCAACGAAACGACTGCCAATGCGAGGGTGGTTGTGCCGATGTCGAGTGCAAGGCAAATGTTATCCGTCTGCTGTTCTGCAAACGCACCGCCTGTAACGGATTCAATGTCCGATTGCCCGGATAAAATGACCGTAATATCTTCAAACACACGGTATTGACAGCACAATTCCTCTTTTTCATTGACAATTACCGTGCATTTTTTGCACACTCCCCTGCCTGCACACGGGTGAGCAACAAAAAAACCGGCCGCCAAAAGCACATCCGACAGCCTTTCACCGTCAGAAGCGTGCAGAATCTGATTGCCGAGCGTGATTTTATGCATAAAATTCTCCGACCGTTTTAAAATAAGCATCTAAATTTTCCCACCTTGCATCAGCAGGAATGTCGCATCCCGAGGAAAGGATGAAGTTTTCAAAGCTGCTGCATTCTTCCAGAACGGCTTTTACTTGCGTTGCAATTTCTTCGGGGGTGCCGTTTTTGAACAGCACAGGATCCATATTTCCCATTACGAGAGTATCTGCGGAAAATGCAGGGAGCAGCTCCGAAAGCTTCACGGCATTGCCGAAGTGGAACACATCGGCAGGCAGATTGCTAAGATTTTCTTTCATATTGACGACCGCATTGCCGCAGTTGTGATACACCGTTACAAAGCTTTCATCCCCGACAGCCTCAAAAATCCGTGTCACAAAGGGATCGGAAAACTGCGTTGCAAGCTTGGGAGAGAGCATGCCTGCCACGGGCTCGGCCAGCACAACGCCGTCCGCTCCCGATTCTTTCATCGCCTTGATGTAAGAAATAATGAACTGCGTTGCCTTTTCGAGAAGCAAAATTGTGTTTTCTTCATCGTCAAAGCAGGCATACATCAGCTCTGTCATATCAAACAAGCGGCTTGCGAGTGAATAGGGCCCGATGCAGCCACAGAAAACGGGAATATCGGTAATTTTTTCTTTTGCCCTGCGGACAGCATCCGCATACAAAGCCGTTCTGCCTGCGCCGATTGCGGGGACGGTGATGCTTTCAGTCTGTTCAATATCGTCAATAATGCCCTTGATTACAACCGGCACCTCGTCCTCAAAAAAACGGACTTCAGCACCGAAGGCTTCCGCTTCCACAGATAAGTCCATCATACTCACACTTGCCGAAAGCGGGCATCGTTCTTTGATGGCCATCATTCCGCTTGCCTGCATTTCGGATGTTTTCAGCAGCTCGCTGACTGAAACACCCAACAGCTGCGCCGACGGAAATGACAGAATCGGCATGGTTTTTGCCTTATCGGCAAGCATATTTTTAACAATACTTTTCATCTGTTTTCCCCTGATCAATACAAAATAATGCTGAAATAAGTCACGGTATCCGAACCGTTGTTATAGCGCACACCGATATTTTTTGCCAGCTCAACCACATTGATGCCGCAGGCCTCCATCGAAATGAGTGCACGATCGGGAAAGCGGCAGGGTGCATCGGGATAGGTGCATTTTTCGCACAGATCACAGCTGCCGCAGCCCATTGCCTGAAAGCAGATTTTATCAGCCCGAAGCTTGTCTGCAATTGCAAACAGCAGCTTTCTTGCTTGTTGGGCAGCAGCCTGCATTCCTTCAAAATCGAAGCAATCCTCCAATTCATATTTGCAGGTGAATAAAACGGCATTGTTAAAAGACAAAGCACGTTTTTTGAGTTCTTCAAGCGTTCCCACACCGGGCGGACAGGTCCAGCAGGTACCGTACTGTCCGCATTTATTTTCACGACAGGCCGCAACAACCGCTTCCGAAAACGGAATTTCTGCAGTGGAGAAAAAGGCTGTTTCAAAAATGTCAGGCGATGTCAGATATTTTTGAATTTCCATCTTATTTACACAGCTCCACCGCTGTATCGGCAGCGGTGGCGGCATCCGCACAGTAGCAGTCCGCGCCGATTTTTTTGCAGTATTCATCATTCAGCGGTGCGCCGCCGACCATAATTTTTACTTTATCACGAATGCCTGCTTCTTCTGCCTTTTTCACAACCTCGGCCATGGTTTCCATGGTGGTTGTCAGCAGTGCCGAGCAGCAGATGACCTGACAATTATGCTCGATCGCTGTTTGCACAAAGGCTTCGGGGGCAACATCCGTACCGAGGTCAACAACCTCGAGCCCCTTGCCTTCCATCATCATTTTCACAAGATTCTTGCCGATGTCGTGCATATCCCCCTGCACAGTGCCGATGCAGACTTTGCCCTTTGCGAGTGCCCCTTCTTCGGTCAGCAGAGGCTTCAGAATCTGCACCCCTGCATGCATGGCACGGGCGGCAACGAGCACCTCCGGCACATACACCTCGCCCGTTTTGAACTTTTCACCGATGAGAGTCATGCCTGCAGACAGACCTGTGTTGAGAATTTCGTTGGCAGCAATGCCTTGTTCGAGAGCTGCATTCACAAGCTCCTTGACGGCTTTCATTCTGCCGTTTTGTACATTTTCGGAAATTTCAATCAGAATGCTCATGTTTCTCACCTGTTATATCCTTATTTTTTTAATTTCATCCGCATAGTATTGCACAAGCTCAAATTTTGTGCCGGGCATCAGACGGTGATCGGGACAAGGAATAAATCCGCCCATGGATGCAAGCCTTTTCAGCCGTTCAATTTCTTTGTCAACCGCTGCCTTGTCCTTGCGAAGTGCCGTTTTGTCCATTCCGCCGACGCCGAGCATGCCTTTGCCGTATTTTTGGCGAGCGGGCTCAAACTGATCTCCCCACACACCGATTTCAATGGGGAACATGGTATTGACACCGTTTTCGAACCATGTCGGCAAGAGCTTTTCGGTCACCCCATCGCAGTCAAGAGAGATCACATCAATGCCGTATTTATGGCACAGCTCATTTCGTTTTTTATAGTGTTTTGCACACAGCTCATTAAAAATTTCAGGGGACAAAAGAGGACCGTTTTTGAAGCAGATATCTTCCCAATAATGGGCAAAATCAAACTTCGCCCCTGTCTGCAACACCGCTTCCACGCATTTGTACTGCATTTCGGCAAAGGTATCGATGATATCCGCAAACAGGTCTTCGTCTTCGTCATACATCAGATAACTCATACCCACAACGCTTGTCATGTTGCGAATACTGCCGAGCACACTGCCGAGATTCAGCCCGATGGGCCGGCTCTGATCGCGTGTTTCGTTGAATGAACGGAAGTATTCGGTATTCACACGATCGGGGCTGAACTGCATTTTCGGTTTGTACAGCGTTTCAAATGCCTCGCGGTCCTTGAGCAGATAATCATCCTCGGACGGAATGGAGGTTGCGCCCGGCTTGATGCGTTCAATCAGACCGTCTCCGTTCTGCACCCGGCGGCTTCCGTCGGGCAGCACTTCGATCTCTTTGTGTTCAAAAGACGGCTTTAAACCCATGTGTGCTCCTGCGGTGCACGACCAGTTGAAGTCCCAGCCGATGAGCTTGTCAAGCTCCCTGTCCTTTTCATTGCCGTCATAATTGCATTCTGCAAGATGGGCAGGAATTTTGCCCTGCTCTGCCCATTCTGTAAGCAATTCGCCCCAATAGCCGAAATGCACGGCAGGCAGACGGTCTGCATCTTTATAATGCAGAATATTCATGGCACGCTCACGGTTGGTCAACTGCATTCACTCCTGTCTTTGCTTCATTATTTTTACTATACCACATCCGTTTTTTTCTTGCAACAATCAAAAAAAACAAAAGTGTCTTTGCAATGCAAAAAACACTTTTGTGAATTTATATTTCCTTTTGCAGTTTTTTGAGCAATGCCGTGCAACCTTCTTCAATATCGCGGTAAGTGGTTTTGAAATCGCCCGTATACCACGGGTCGACAACATCCCCCGGACGGTCGGTTAAATCCATGAGCTTGCAAAGCTTGTTCTGCGAATCACTGCCTAAAATCCGCAAAGCATTGCGGACATTGTTGGAGTCCATGCAGATGAGCATATCATATTGCTCATAATCGCTCTTTTTTAACTGCACACTGCGCTTTTCGGTGCAGGAAATGCCGTGCAAAGCCAGTTCCTTTGCCGCAGGCGGATAGACAGGCTCGCCTTGTCCGTTCCAAATTGTTTCTGTGCTTGTGGCAGACGATGCAACCAACACACGGTCGGCAAGTCCGTTTTCATTGAGCATTTTTTTGAAAATAAACTCTGCCATGGGTGAACGGCAGATGTTACCGTGGCAGATGAACATTATTTTTTTCATTCCGGTCTCCGAAAAAACTGTAAATTGTTTTACACATACAATAAGATAATTATACCCAAAGCCAACAACATGTCAATGCTATTGAAAATTTTTGCATATTTGTACAGAAATTTTCAATGAACTATATTGCTTGCGTTTTATGGATCCGTGCAGTATAATACAGACAGATAAACATGAATTGACGGAGGCTTACATGTCAGATTATATTATGGATTTGAGAGCAATTGTCGGGCACCGTCCTTTGCTGCAAGTTGGTGCAAGCGTTATTGTTGTAGACTCTGAAAATCGAATTTTACTACAACTCAGAAGCGATAATCATTGCTGGGGATATGCAGGTGGTTCTGTAGAATTGGATGAAGCTGTTGAGGATGCAGCCAAAAGAGAACTATTTGAAGAAACCGGCTTACTTGCAGAAAAATTGGAACTGTTTGGAGTGTTTTCCGGAAAAGACACACACTATATTTACCCAAACGGAGATGAAGTATCCAATGTTGAAATCGTATATGTGTGCAAGCATTACACCGGAACCTTAAAATGCCAAAAAGGTGAAGTTGATGACTTAAAATTCTTTCGAGTTGATGAAATACCGAAAAACATTTCAGCACCAATCCGAAAGGCATTGAACAATTGGATTGAACAAAACACATAAATTTTGATTTATCAAACCATAAAATTACAGCCGCACCTCGGGTGCGGCTGTTGTTATGTCTGCTTATTCTGCGAAATAGTCTTTGAGATATGCGACCTGTTGCTCAACAGAGGATGTGCCTGCGCAGCCTTCGGAAACACGGATGTCGATGCAGTGCTGCATATCGACCGAAGCATAGATGTCTTCATCGAAATCAGCGCAGAATTCCTTATATTCTGCCATATCGAGTGTTTCAAGGGTTTTGCCGTTGGCAATACAGTAAGCGACAATTTGTCCCGTGATTTTGTAAGCGGTACGGAACGGAAGTCCCTTTCTTGTCAGGTAGTCTGCACATTCGGTTGCGTTGATAAAACCGTTTGCGGCGGCTTTACGCATATTATCAGGAAGCACACGCATGGTGGCAAGCATGGGTGCAAAGACGGCAAGGCAATCCTTGACGGTGTCGATGGAGTCAAAAATGAGCTCCTTGTCTTCCTGCATATCCTTGTTGTAAGCAAGCGGAAGGCCCTTGAGCATGGTCAGCAGCGCCATGAGATTACCGTAAACGCGACCCGATTTACCGCGGACAAGCTCTGCAATGTCGGGGTTCTTTTTCTGCGGCATGATGCTCGAGCCTGTGGAGAATGCATCATCCAATTCAATGAATTTGAATTCCCACGATGCCCAAAGAATGACTTCCTCGGAGAAGCGGGACAGGTGGGTCATAATCAGAGCGCAGGCGTTGGCGAGCTCCACGCAGAAATCACGGTCGGAAACACCGTCCATGCTGTTGAGGGTAATGCCGTCAAAGCCGAGCAATTCGGCAGCAAGGCGGCGGTTGGTGGGATAGCCTGTTCCTGCAAGCGCACAAG
>JAZOWJ010000347.1:0-16960 GCA_045659125.1 Acutalibacteraceae bacterium | reverse complement strand
GCATTTCGTTGATGGTTGCAGGAACAGTGGTCAGATGCTCAATGCCGCCGCCGTGGTGACGGAACAGCTTGTTGGGCATGCCGAATTCCCGTATATTCTGTCGGATGCCTTCCATCAGGAATGCAGGATCCACACCGATTCTTGCCCCTGCAGGCAGGTAGGAATTCGAGCCGTTGTCATCCAATCTGCGGTCGTTGATGAAATAAGTGTTTTTTGCAATTTGCAGCAATTTTGCATCGGAATCAAGTCCGATTTGCGAGGCAGGATAAATGTGCTGCAGACCAACGGTGTTGTCATCGCGCCAACGAATGCCGAAGGTTGAATAGCGGAAGCACTTTTTCCCTTTTTTGATGAAGGTCGGGAAGTCGCTTAAATTTCGGTTGATGTCATCCCACAGGGCATATTTTTCTTCATTGAGCCCAAGCTCCCTTGCCATGGCAGCAAGCCCCTTGAACAGCATTTTCACAAGCCCCAGGGAGTTGATGGCATTGATGGTGTTGACCTGCCCGAAGTGGGTAATGTATTTGAAATCCTTGCCGCGGTAATAGGGGATTTCATGTGCGGCATCCTTTTTGAGAATATATCTGCCGTGCTTCTTTACAAGATAATTCTCCCAGAATGCAGCGGTGTTGAAAAGAAAATCATAGTAATTTTCTTTTGCATATTCCTTGTCATAGGTCGCAAACCAGTGCATCAGCGGAATCACACAGGCATAGGCGGCATTGCTTTTCTGCCCTAAAAACAGAATGCCGTGCTCCTTGCAATCAGGCTGGCTGAACACGTCGAGTGCTTTGGGACCGAAGCTGACGGGGAAGGCATAGCCCTTGCAGCCGAAAAGGGCTGCAAATTTCCTTGCATAATCACGCATTTCGTTGACAGGGGTCATGTAGCCGTCAAACAGCTCGGGGTGGTTGGCAGAAAAAACACAATACCACGGCGCTTCATAGTTGTAGTTCATGTGGTAATCGCCTGCCCACGGGAAAAAGTCATCCGTCACGAAATTGCCGAACAAGCCGGGCGGAAATGCCTTGTTGCCCATGCAGCCCGCAAGATGGTAAAGGCTGGCATTGTAAAACAGCTCAATTTCCTTGTCTGCAAGGGTCACGCAGGAAGCGGCAAAGAAGTCCTGCCACTGCTGCCCGGTGCGTGCCTTGTCGCGGTCATAGTCGCCGTTTTGCACCATGGTGCGTGCCTTTTCGGCATAGTGCACGTCGTCAAAATTTGTAACCACCGAAACGCAGAAGCGGTTTTCCTTTTGCTGCATGCACACACAGACTGCACTGCTGCGTTCAAGCGCTTCGCCCTCGAATTTTCTCTCAAAGCAAAGCAGACCATCCTTTGCGTATTCGGAATTGACCGAGCCGCAGGTGTCGGGAAGGCAGATGCGCACGGTCGGCACACGGTCGGCAGGGCTGCTGAATGCAAAATAGATTTTGTTTTCGGGTGCTACAAAAAGCTGCATTTCCACATCGCCGAAGCTGCAGTCCAGAAGCCCCTTGTCGAAATATTGCTTTATGTGGTAGTTGGACAAATCCACATTGCCGATGCGGATCTCGCCGACGGTCTTGATGCCGCCGTCCTTGTGTGCACCTGGGGTGAATTTCCAGAAATCACACTTGGAAATGTGCAGAATAAGCTCGTTTTCGCTGTTGTCAAACACAATGCCGAGATCGCCGTTGGCGCAATAAGCCCCCGACGGAATTTTATAAATTATTTTGCCGTCCGCCATTTTTACGGGTGCGGCGGTTATTTCATTCAAATATGTATTCATTCTTGATCACCATTGTGCATTATACATTTTTTTCTTGCCTGCCGTCAAGCGGATTGCAAAATTGTATTGCTTGTTGTAAAATAAAATCAGAAAATTTTAAGAGGTGATTGTGTGGCAGTGATTCATTATGATGCAGCAACAAAAATGCTCAACGGATTCCCGAAAATCAAAAAGCTCGGTGCTGTCAGCCCCAATGGCGAAAGCACGCCGTTTGTGTGGCACGGGCAGGTGATGCGTCTTGAGCTTGATGACGCAACCAACGGCACGGATGCAGCGTTTGCAACCACCGCTGTGATTCGCAACCGCGAAACAGGTGAAATCGTGTCACGATTCGGCGAGGGCTGCTATTATTATTCTTTATATCAGGAAAACGATACTGTCTTTGTGCTCGGCGCAAAATGCGAAAACGGGGCTCTTTGCGGCAGTGCGGTGCAGATTTTTGCAAGCAAGGGCCTGGAAAATTGGAAAAGCCGTGAGCTGCTTCGCCGTGACGGCTGGAATTTTTACAACTCATCACTCACCAAGGGCGAAAACGGCTATGTGCTGCTGCTTGAATTCGGTCCGTATCCGTTCAAATATGTATTCGCAGCATCTCCCGATCTGGTCAGCTGGGAATTTATGCCTGATGCTTGCATTTTCGGCAAGGATGAGTATGTCGGCGGACCGTGGATGAAATATTCCGACGGCTGGTTTTATGTGATTGCCGTCAAGGAGCTGCCTGCAGCCCGCTACACCAACTACATTTACCGCACAAAGGATTTTCTTACTTGGCATGCAGGATTTTACAATCCGCTTTTCATGCCGAGTGAGGACGACAGACTCATTTCCCCCTATGCACATGACCTGTCCGATGCACTCAGGCAGCAGATTCAGACAGGCTTTATCAGCAGCAATGCCGATGTGGATATGTGCGATGCCTACGGCAAAACACTTTTTGTGTATAACGCAGGCAATCAGCTCGGATTTTATTTTCTTGCCGAAGCCGAATATGACGGCACGGTAGCTGAATTTCTGGAAGCAAATTTCAGATAAGCTGAATTTACAGCATAAAAAAACGGGTTCTTGCGAACCCGCTTTTTGTTTTTCTTTTTAGCCTGTGATCTCCTTGAGTCCTGCAGCAAGTCCTGCAATGGACTGAATTTCCGAGGGGATGATGATTTTTGTTGCCTGTCCGTCGGCGGCCTTTTCAAAGGCTTCAAGGCTCTTGATGGTCAGCACTGCCTTGCCGGGATGCGATGCATTGAGCAGCTCAATGCCCTTTGCGGTCGCTTCCTGCACACGCAGGATTGCCTCTGCTTCACCCTCTGCCTCGCGGATTTTGGCTTCCTTGATTGCTTCCGCTTTGAGGATCGCAGACTGCTTTTCGGCTTCTGCGTTGAGGATCATGGCTTCCTTTTTACCTTCGGCAACCAGCACGGCACTTGCTTTTTCACCTTCTGCACGAAGAATGGATTCTCTGCGTTCGCGTTCGGCCTTCATCTGCTTTTCCATGGCATCCTGAATTTCCTTGGGCGGGAAAATGTTTTTCAGCTCTACGCGGTTGACCTTGATGCCCCACGGGTCGGTTGCTTCGTCGAGGATAACGCGGATCTTTGCATTGATGGTGTCACGCGAGGTCAGGGTGTGGTCAAGCTCCATTTCGCCGATGATGTTACGCAGTGTGGTTGCGGTCAGGTTTTCGATGGCGGATACGGGGTTTTCAACACCGTAGGCAAACAGCTTTGCATCTGTGATCTGATAGAACACAACCGTGTCAATCTGCATGGTGACGTTATCCATGGTAATAACGGGCTGGGGAGCAAAGTCGGAAACAAGCTCCTTGAGGTTGACGATTTTTACAATGCGGTCAATGAACGGAACCTTGAAATGCAGACCTGCGTTCCAGGTTTCCTTGTATGTGCCCAGGCGTTCGACAACATACGCTTTTGACTGCGGAACGATCTTGATGCAGGATATAACGACTGCAAGAAGAATGAGAACAAGAACTACGATTGCTACAAAGGGTAACATAAAAAAGACCTCCTTTTATTTGCGACGGACAATCATTTTGACGCCGTCAATTTTTTCTGTGGTTACAATTGTGCCCGCTTCAATGGGGCTTTCGTCGGCACTGCGTGCCGTCCAGATGTTTCCGTTGATTTTGATTGCACCTGTGGCGGACAGGTTGTCGATGCGCTCGGTCACAATCGCCTCGCAGCCGATATTGCGGTCGGCATTGGTGGCAACGGTTTTTCGGTTTACCATTTTTTTGACCAACGGTCTTGTTGCAATGAGCGTTACAACAGACACGGCAACAAAGGCGGCGACCTGAAGAGCAATGCTTTCCACACCTGCAATTTCCAGAATCAATGCAACCAATGCACCTGCAGCAAACCAGATGGTTGCAAGCTGTGCGGTCAGCGCTTCTGCAACCAGGAAAATGACAAACAGCGCAATCCACAGATACAGCATGTATTCGCCCATTTCTTCACTCCTTTCCGTGGTTTCAGATTGTTTATCTGTATCTTTGATTTTAGTATATCACAAATAAGCAGGGTATGGAATAGCAATAAGTGTAAAAAAAGGGGGACAAAATTTGCACAAAGTGCAAAAAAACCGATTTCCATAGTGACAAAACGAGCTTTTCATGCTACCATAAGGGCAAGGGAGGGGTTTTTATGCTTTTTGAAAAACAGATTCTCGGTGTTTATCGCCGCATTCTTTATAACCGCTGTGACGATACAGGCACGGCTTATTATTTTACAACAAAAGATTTCCCCGGGCTTTCATGTGAGCCGTATTGCTTTGCTTCAAGCCTCGGGCATACACTGCAGGGATATTTTTATTCTTACGAAAACGACAAATACCCCGATCGGCTTTTGGTTTTTGAACACGGCTTCGGCGGCGGTCACAGTGCTTATATGCGTGAAATCGAGCTGCTTTGCCGTCACGGCTTCACCGTATTCGCCTATGACCATACGGGCTGTATGCAATCGGGCGGTGCAGGCACAAACGGTCTTGCACAATCTTTGCATGATCTGGATGACTGTCTGTGTGCACTCAAAGCAGATGAAAAATACAAAAATAAAAAATTAAGCATTATGGGGCACAGCTGGGGCGGATTTTCGACCATGAACATCTGTGCATTGCACCCTGATGTGACGCATATCGTTGCAATGGCAGGCTTTCCTGCGGTGGAAGCGTTGTTTCGCTCTGCAGCAAAGGGCATTCTTGCACCGCTTCGCCATGTATTTCTGCAGGAGGAAGCGAAATCCAATCCTGCTTATTACAACCGCAACGCCTTTGACGCCTTGCAGGTCTGCACGGCACATTGCCTTTTGATTTATTCCGATAAGGATATGCTGTGCACCAAAGAGGTGTTTTATGAGCCTCTGCAAAAAGCGCTCGCCGATAAAAAAAATATTTCATTTTTGATGTGTAACGGCAAGGGCCACAATCCCAATTATACGCAGTCGGCAGAAAAATATCTCGCACAGTATGTTAAAGAGCGTAAAAAATTCATAAAAACCAAGCCCACCGATGCGAAGAAAAAGGCTTTTGTGGCTTCTTATGATTGGTACGCCATGACCGATCAGGATGAAGCGGTGTGGGAAAAGATTTTTGAAGTGCTGGACAGGGAATAAGAAGGACAAAAGTGTATGAACGAGCTTTGTAATATTTTTTCCGCCGTGCAAAACGAACAGACGGTTGTGCTTGCACAAGGAAAAACATACCATGTATATCCCGAGGACAGTGTGCATCTGACAGGGTATTACTGCACCAACACCGCAAAAAAGGACGAAAATCCCAACGGTGAACGCGACACACCGATGTATCTTTGCAACAAAAAGAACATCACCATAGACGGCAACGGGGCAACCGTGCTGATTCACGGCAAAATGACTCCCTTTGTGTTCGACCGTTGCGAAAATATTACCGTTCGCAATCTGACTGTGGATTATGCCGTGCCGACCATGACGGAATTTACCGTTCTCTCCAACTGCGACGGTGTTTGCGAAATTGCCGTCAATCCTGTGTGTCTGTATCGAGTGGACGGCAACGACCTGTACTGGTGCGGTGAAACGGCAAAAAACGGAGCTCCCTATTGGGAAAACCGTTGCAATGCCCCCAAACGCTATGTAAAGGTTTACGACCCCGTGGCACAATGCTGCAGGGATTTCAGGCGCGAGGATCTCACATTTTCTGATATTGAACAAATTGCGCCCCATGTTCTGCGTGTGACCTTACAGGATAAAAATGCCGATTTTGTTCCCGGACACATTTTTCAGACCCGCAATATCATCCGCGACCAATCGGGCAGCCTGTTTCAGCGCTGCAAAAATCTGTATTTTGAAAACTTACGCATCTGCTTCATGCATGGGCTTGGTATGGTGTCGCAATTCTGTGAGAACATTACATTTTATAATTGTGATTTTTCCCCTGCCGAGGGGCGCACCATCGCAAGCACGGCAGACTTTTTTCAGTTTTCGGGCTGCAAGGGCAATATAACTGTCGATTCCTGCAAGGCACACGGTGCGCAGGATGACTACATCAATGCCCACGGCACACACCTGCAAATTGTTGAAGCGGATGAAGCGAACAACAGCCTGACGGTGCGTTTTATGCATGCCGAAACATGGGGACTGCAGGCTTTTGAGGCAGAAGATGAAATTGCCTTCATCCGTTGGGATACCCTGATTCCCTATGCCGAAAACACGGTAACGGCTTATGAAAGGCTGAACGACACCGATATCCTTTTGCACCTTGCAAAGCCCTTGCCCGACGGCATCATTATCGGCAAGGATGCGGTGGAAAATGTTACCTGGTCGCCCTCGCTTTATGTTCGCAATTGCGATTTCGGTGTCACTGCAGGCAGAGGTATTCTTTGCACGGTGCGCGGTGAGGTCATTATTGAGAACAACCGCTTTTATCACCTTTGGGGACCTGCCCTGCTGGTGGAGGACGATTGCAATTTCTGGTTTGAATCGGGGCTTACAAATCACGTCACATTCCGCAACAACACCGTTATCGGTTGCAATTATAATATAAATTATCCAGACGGTGCGGTCATCTGCTATTCACCCAAGGTGATGAAGCCCGACAGCACGGCGCCTGTGCACGGCAAGCTGACCCTGACAGGCAATCACTTTTCACAAGCTTACACGGGCAAGCATACCTTTTGCCTGCCTTACCTGCGTGAAACAGAAATTGCCGACAACACAAGCGATGCACCGATGGTGGTAATAAAATAAGCAAAACAACGGGACTGTTTTTACAGCCCCGTTTGCTAAAAAGCCCTGCTCCTAAGAGCAGGGCTTTTTGTGATTGAATCAATCTTCGTCTTCTTCGTCTTCGCCCATGGCGTCGAGCTCAAGAACAGTGCCGCAGTTGGGGCATTCGATGGCATCGTCTTCGCCGTCGAACAGTTCTTCATCGAAGTAAACGATTTCGTGGCAGGCAGGGCATTCGAACTCATAAAGAGCATCTTCTTCGAATTCGCCAAAGCCGTCACAGCCTTCGCAGCCTTCGCAGTCACCGTCGCAGAATTCGTCTTCGTCTTCTTCGTAAACGTATTCTTCGAGGTCGCTCAGGTCAAGGTCGATGGCATCGATCTGATCGGTAAGGTCTTCAACGCTGAGTGCAAGGTCATCAAGCACATCGATGATGGCGGAGAAAAGCTTGCCTTCTGCAGAAGTCTTGTCTACATTCAGACCGTCAGCAAGACCCTTGAGGTATGCAACTTTTTCGGTTGTAGTCATAACTGTATTCCTCCTTTTGATATTGGGGAAAATCAAGCTTCCTTAGCGCGGGACATGTATTCGCCTGTACGGGTGTCAATGTTGATGAGCTCACCTTCGTCGATGAACAGCGGAACCTTGACAACAGCACCGGTTTCAAGAGTTGCGGGCTTGAGGGTGTTGGTTGCGGTATCACCCTTGAAGCCGGGTTCGGTTTCGGTGATCTGCAGGGTTACGAATGTGGGGGGCTCAACGCCGAAAACCTTGCCCTTGTAGGACAGAATGCGGCAAACCATGTTTTCCTTAACGAACTTGAAGTTGTCATCAAGGTCAGCAGCGGAAACGGGAATCATGTCATAGGTTTCATTGTCCATGAAATAATACAGATCGCCGTCGTTGTAGGAATATTCCATTTCTTTTCTTTCGATGTATGCAGTGGGGAACTTGTCGGAGGGGCTGAAGGTCTTTTCAACAACGCCGCCTGCAATAACGTTCTTGATCTTGGTTCGAACGAAAGCTGCGCCCTTACCGGGTTTAACGTGCTGGAATTCTACGATCTGCCAGACCGCACCGTCCATTTCAAAAGTCATGCCGTTTCTGAAATCGCCGGCTACTACCATAATTATCTTTCCTTTCCATATTCGGGCAAAATACCCGACTCTTTTTTAACAGAAGTATTATAATATATTTTTCCTTAAATTGCAAGTGCTAATTATTCGCTTGCATAGTTGGTGAAATAGCCCTGAATCAGAACAACGGGGGTGCCTCTGTCACCGCTGCCGCTGGTCAGGTCGCAAAGTGAGCCGAGCAGGTCAGTCAGCTGACGGGGGGTTGTGCCCTCGCTCTGCATGTTGCCCACAAGGTCTGCATCCTTGGCACGGATTTTTTCACGCATGGCCTTTGCAAGCTCCTCGCCCGAAAGGTCGGAGAATTCGTTGTCTGCAAAGTATTTCATTTTCAGCTCGTTGGGTGTGCCCACAAGACGAGGAGTATGTGCAGGGGAAACAACGGGGTCTGCAAGCTCCCAGATGCCGCCGACGGGATCCTTGAAGCAGCCGTCACCGTAAACCATGCATTCGATATGCTTGCCGGTCGCTTCCTTGAGCTTGGTGTGCAGGTCTGCTACGAATGCAGCACAATCGCGGGGGAACAGCTTGACCTTGTCCTCGGTAGCCTTGTTGGAGCCGAGCAGGCCGTATTCGGACCAGCCGCTGCCGTTTACGCTTTCGTTGAGAATCTGGTCAATTCTCCAGACATTTGCATCAGCATCAGCAGCCTTGATTCTTCTTTCGGTGCGGAAACGGCTGTGGATGTCGCAGCAGAGAACGTTCTTGGTGTAGTTGAGAATATATTTGGGGTCATTGGAGAAGATGATTTCGATGTTGTCGCCGAAGCTCTTGTAGAACTCAATGTAGTCAACACCTGTGAAGCGGTGCACGGTGTTGTTGCCGAACACTGCACGGAAGCCTGCTTCGTCAAAGGAATCAGAGTAGGGATTGACACCCTTGGCATCCACATCGTCGATGCTGATAAGCTGATTGCCGACCTCGTCACCGGGGTAGGAAAGCTGCACATACAGCTTTTCGCAAGCCATTGCAAGGCCCTTCAGCAGAACCGAGAAGCGGTTACGGCTGAGGATGGGGAACACAATGCCCATGTCCTTGCCGCCGAGCTTTGCCTTGACGTCTGCAGCAATCTGTTCGGTGGTGGCATAGTTGCCCTGCGTTCTGCCGACAACAGCCTCGGTAACGCCTACGATGTCACCGTCGTTGAGTTCAAAACCTTCATTGTCACGGGCAGCCAGAATGCTATTGACGATTGCACCTGCAAGGTCGTCACCCTGCTGGAAAATCGGACAAATGATACCTCTGGAAGTTACGCCTGTTGTTCTCATTTTTGATAACCTCTATTCTTAAACTAAAATTTTAAACAAAATTATAAACAAATCAAATCTTTGGGGCAGCTTGTCAGGTTGCGGCAGCCGTTTTCGGTAATCACTGCCATGTCTTCGATGCGCACACCGAATTTGCCGGGCAGGTAAATGCCGGGCTCCACGGTCACAACATGGCCTGTGTGCAGGGTGTGTGCGGATTTCGGGCTGACGCGGGGCTCCTCGTGGATTTCAATTCCCACACCGTGACCCGTGCCGTGGCCGAAGTTTTTGCCGTAGCCTGCGTTTTCAATGATATCTCTGCCTGCCTTGTCGGCATCCTTTCCGGTCACACCGTCTCTGAGCGCTTCCAGCGATGCCTTCTGTGCGGCAAGCACGGTGTTGTAAACCTCTTTTTGCTCCTCGGTGGGGGTGCCCACAAAAACGGTTCGTGTCATATCGGAATGATATCCGTTGACCACTGCACCGTAGTCCATGGTCAAGAAGTCGCCGTTCTCGATTTTTTTATCGGTCGGAACGCCGTGCGGCATGGATGAGTTGGCACCGCTGACGCAGATCGTTTCGAACGAAAGGGCTTCTGCACCGTGGGAAAGCATATAGTAGTCAAGCGCAAGCTGGATTTCCTTTTCGGTTTTGCCGACCTTGATTTCGCCAAGAATATAGTCGAAAGCGGCCTCTGCAATTCTCTGTGCGGCAATGATCCACTCGATTTCCTCTTCGGACTTGACCATGCGCTGCTCTTCAATCAGCTTTGTCAGGGCATCGCTGTCGTCCAATGTGACATCGGGCAGGTCCTTGCACCATTTTTTGTATTCGCTGACCGTCAGACGGTCTGCTTCAATGCAAACATTTTTGATGTTTTTTTCTTTAAAAATTTCGCTGAGCTGCTTTGCAAGATCAGTGCTGTCACACACATCACAGGCTGTGATGGTCTTGCCTGCGGCTTCGGTGTAGCGGCTGTCGGTCCAGAAACGGGCAAAGCCGTCTGCACACACAAGCAGGCATCCGTCGGAGCTGGGAAAATCAGTGTAATAACGGCGGTTGACCTCGCTGAAAATCAGTGCGGCATCACTTGTTTTTTTCAGATTTTCTGCTAAAACGGCGATTTTCTGCATTGCGTTCTTTTCTCCTTTTTGCAAGGTATTCGTCTTCTTTTTTGCGCTCCCTGCGCAGCTTCTTGGCAAAGAGCTTTTCGGGCTCAAAGGGATCTACCTTAATGGAAATGCAGCCTGCCTTGTTGGCACCCATTACATCCTTGAACAGGCGGTCGCCGATCATAACCATGTCACCGACTTCGATGCCGAGCATTTTTGCGGCTTTGAAAAAGGCTGCGGTGTGCGGCTTGTCTGCCATGGAAATCCACGGAAGATTGTCGAATTTTTTGCTCAGCAGCCATGCGCGGATGGGATAGGTGTTGGTTATGATGATTACGGGGAAGCCTGCTCCTCGTACCATGCTCAGCCACTCTTTGACACCGCCGGGTGCATGCAGGGTGCTGTCGAGCACGGTGGTGTTGTCAAGGTCCACCGCAACAGCCTTTGCCCCCATGTTGTACAGATCATCGAGGGTGATGTCCGTAATGCGTTTGTATTCATAATCGGGGTAAGCATCGTGCATGAACGGACACTCCTTTCTGATTCTGCACAAGGCATATACTATATAATACCATATTATTGGCAAAAATTCAATCGAACATAATCATAAACTCAAAAAAAGTTAAAACGGACCTTACAAGAAGGCCCGTTTTTTGCTCTTTTACTTATACTTACGTTTACGAGCCGCTTCCGATTTCTTCTTTCTCTTAACAGAAGGCTTCTCGTAATGCTCTCTCTTGCGAACTTCCTGGATAACGCCGTCGCGAGATGTCTGACGCTTGAAACGTCTCAGCGCACTGTCGAGAGATTCGTTCTCTTTAACTTTAATCGTACTCATTCTCTATTCCCTCCCTCCGCTTAACCGCGTGGGTATTAACATTCTTGTCATTTGACACTTCGCTATTATACAACAGCGTTTTGCCGGTGTCAATATTTTTTTCACCTTTTTCCTGTATTTTTTCTTAAATTTTTTGTCGGAATCTCATTCCACAGTGTAAATCCTAAAATCAACACACCGCCGACAATTTGCATAATACTCATCTTTTCGTTCAGAAGTGTCACTGAGCACAATACAGCAACAAGCGGATCGACATAACTGAGAATGGCAGCTTTTTGCCCGGGCAGCTCTTTGAGGGACGAAAAATAAAGGCAATAGGTGATTCCCGTATGCAAAATGCCGACTGCAAGCAGGAAAATCCAATCCTTGCCGTCGAGCTTATTGAGGTTGCAGCCGCTTGTGAAGCCGACATAGGGGAGCAGCACAGCACTTGCGGCAAGAAACTGCAAAAAGGTGCGGTGCAGTCCCTGCACACCTTTAATAAATTTGTTCAGCAGAATGACCGTGGCATAAAGCCCTGCAGCACCAAGGCCGAAGGCAATGCCCCTGATGTGATTGCTGCCGCCGCTCAGGTCCCCGATTCCTGTTATCAGCACAATGCCCAGCGTTGAAAAACCGAAACAAAGCCATTGTTTGAGTCCCATTTTTTCTTTGAACAGCACAGGACACACAAGGGTGACGAGGACGGGCGCAAAATAATAGCTCAGGGTTGCAACAGAAACGGTGGTGTAATTGTAGGCTTCAAACAGCAGAATCCAGTTGAAGCCCATGGCAACACCCGACAGCAAAAGCAGGGGAAGCTCTTTTTTGATTTTTGCAAAGGCAATGCGCTGTTTGGTGAACAGCAGAACAAGTCCGACGAGCACTGTTGCCATGACGGCTCTGTAAAGTGCGATTTCGCCCGACGGCAAATTGATATTGCGAACAAACAAGCCGATTGTGCCGAACACAGCCATGGATAAGCTCAGCTGCAAACGGGCATCCTTCAGAAATTTCATGGATTCTTCTCCGCAAACAAAGATTGCTGCAAGTATAGCACAGCCGCAGGCAAAAGGCAAGAACACAGTTTTTTATGGAAAAATAAAGCAAGAACAGTTAATATAAAAGAAAAAGGAGAAAATGCTATGCAAAAGAAACGATTTTTGCTTCTCTTGTTACCGCTTGTGACCCTGCTTCTCGAGATTCTGCCATACGGTGCAATCTGCAATTTTGCAGTGTCGCCCGACGAAACCAAGCGCGAAACTTTTTCTTATTTCAGTCTTACACCTTACGGATATGCCAATTTTACACCCTTTATCACGGCGGTGCTGACGGTGGTAGTGTTTGCATTGCTGCTGATTTACTGTCTGACAGGCAAGGAAAAGCTGAAAAATGCGTCTTTTTATATTCTGATTGCTGCGTGCATCCTCTCATTCGGACCGCTGATGTTCGGGCTTTCGTATTTCTCCGTGGTGGGCTTGCTCATCTCGCTGACACTGCTTGCACAGGTTCCGATGGTGAAATTTCTGAAAACAGAATAACACAACAAAAATACCGCCGCGGATCAAAAATGATCTGCGGCGGTGTGCATTTTTACTGTTTTATTCGCCGAGGAAGTATCTGCCGTAGGCATCGGCGGCCTTGAGGGCTGCGACGACTTTTTCGGGAGTGACTTCAAAGGGCATGTTGTGCAGGGTGTCGCCCTCTGCGCACGCTGCGTTTGCAACGGCAAACAGCTTTTCGTCGGTCACTTCTGTGATACCGAGCTCCTTGAAGGTTACGGGCAGACCGAGCTCGATGCAGAAATCAATGATTCTTTCGAGTTCGTCGCCGTCTACGTTTTCAAGAACAAGCTGTGTGAGGGTGCCGAAAGCAACCTTTTCACCGTGATACATGTGGTGGCATTCGGAAAGAACGGTCAGACCGTTGTGGATGGCATGTGCACCTGCAAGACCGCCGCTTTCAAAACCGATACCGCTGAGCAGGGTGTTGGCTTCAATGACCTTTTCAACTGCTTCCGTGCAAGCGCCTGCTTCAAGAGCGATTTTTGCCTTGACGCCTTCCTCCATGAGGGTGTCGAAGCAGAGCTTTGCCAGTGCCATCGCTGCGTTGGTGACCTTACCGCCTGCGCAGGTGCCTGCGTCCTTTGCCTTGACTGCTCTTGCTTCAAAGTAGGTTGCAAGTGCATCGCCCATACCCGAAACGGTCAGGCGGGCAGGGGACTTGGTGATGATATCGGTATCCATGAGAACCATGTTGGGGTTTGCAGGCAGGAACAGATATTCCTCAAATACGCCGTCGTCGGTATAGATAACGGAAAGTGCGCTGCAGGGTGCGTCGGTGGATGCGATGGTCGGGCAGATGAGCACGGGGGTCTTGCAGTAGAATGCAACTGCCTTTGCGGTGTCAAGAATCTTGCCGCCGCCGATGCCGATGATCAGGTCGCAGCCTTTTTCGTTCATAATGGCAATCAGACGGTTGATTTCATTCTTGGAGCATTCGCCGTTGAAATAGTCAAACACGATTTCACAGTCGGTGCCGGCGAAGCTGTTTTCAATGATGCTGCCGATTCTTTTGTAGCCCGAGGCTGTGAGGAGAATCAGTGCCTTTTTGCCGTAGTTTTTTGCATAGTCTGCAAGCTTTGCCATTTCGCCTGCGCCCTGAACATACTTGGACGGGCTGATCAGAATTTTTGCCATAAGAAAGACTCCTTTATATTGATTTATTTTTTTATTCGTTCCAGTTGTAGGTAACCATTTTGCCGTCAATTTCCCAGACGGACGGGGTTTTGTTTTCAAAAATATCAACAGGCTTCATGCTGTGCGGCTGCTGAAATACCCTGTATGCCTCGCTGAGATCTTTTTTCTGTTCGTCGGTGATGGTGTTGTTGCAGGAAACAAACAGAGGCGTGTTGCTGTAGGACAGCAGGTGCAGCCACTGCCCGTTCAGCTCCCAGGGAACATTGTTTCCCTGAATGCCCACGCAGTCTGCATCGCACATATAAAATGCTTCGTTCTGTGCAAGGCGGAAGGCAAGGGTGTTGATGCCGTTTTCGCGTGTCGGCTTCCATTCTCTGCCGCTTGTGTCATTGCCTGTGCGGTTGATTTCCACAAGCCCTGCGCAAAGGTGCGAAACCGTGTTGCAGCCGATGATATACACATCCCCTGCAGCCTGTCTGATGAGTTTGTAAAGGGCAAGGGTGATTTCGGCATTGGTTTTTGTTCTGTCATAAAAATGCCAGCTGCTTTCCCGGGTGACAGCGGGATTGAGCTGACTTCCCCAGCCGCCGAACAAATCGAAGGTGGTGAAATCGTGCTTGATGAGCTCATAGCCCCAGCCCTTGATTCTTTCGATGTCGGCACGGATATAATCCTGCACGGCAGGGTGGGTCGGGTCAAGATACTGCTGCTTACCGCCGCGGTGAATACGCATATCGGGGGTGAGGGCGGTATCCTTATTTTCAAGAAAACGCACCCAGATGCCGGGTCTTGCACCGTTTGCACGGATTTCATCGGCAAGCTTTTTCATGTCACCGAATTTTTCATTGGGCAGCCACGGTCCGCAGCAGGAATGAATCTGCCAGCAGTCGTCAATGACCTCAAACGGCTTGTTGTCGATGCCTGCAGCAAGTGCAGCCTGCACTTTGGCGTCGGAAACAATTTCGTCGAAGCTGCTTTTGCCGTATGCATAATACCAGTTGTTGCCGCCGTAAATTCTTTCCTTCGGGAAGATGGGATTGTCGCAAAGCGTTTTGCAGTAATCGTGCAGGCAGGCATAGGTGTCGGCTGAATCGTATTCTTTGTAAACAAAGGTTGCAAGGTGCAGCCTTCTGCCGTTGAGAAGCACACCGCTGTCACCGTTGCGGCAATCCACAAGGGCGGTAATGCCCGTTTCGGTGTAGCGAAGGCCGATGAATGCATTGGGCTGTGTTTTGACACCGAAGCACCAACAGTTTTGCTTGTTTGTTGCAATGAAATACCACGGCATTGTGCGGTCGTTGTTTTTCAGCTTCACAAATTCAAGATCACCGTAGCTGCGCTCCCATACATCACCGAGCACATATATGTCGGGACTGCTTTCAAAGTCCCAGTGCAGCTCAATGAATTTAGGTTTGTCCTGTGTGGCGGTCAGAAATAAATCGAGGGTATTGCCGTTGACGGCTGTTTCAACAACCGTATCGCAGGTAGCCTGCTCACAGATAATGCTGTAGCTGCATTTACTGATGTCGAAAACCATTTTTTACACCTCCGCAGTGCTTTTTATTTATTATACAGAAAGAAAGATGATATTGCAAGAAAAAGAAATAACACTTTTCTTGCAATGTTTTTTCCTTTGTGATAAAATTGAACCGAAAAATGAACGGGGTTGAGAATTATGTTGTTTTCACAAGCAAGCATTTCGGGTTTGACTGTGCAGAATCGAATCATGCGCAGTGCCACACATGACGGTCTTGCCGATGAAACGGGCGCACCGAGTGAGAAGCTGATTGCAAAATATGAGCATCTTGCCAAAAATGACATCGGCTGCATCATCACAGGCTATGCTGCGGTCAGCCGCAACGGTGTGTCGCCGTATCCGCGCATGCTTACCATTTTTGATGACAGCGGACTTGATAGATATAAGGCACTGACCGAAGCGGTGCACCGTCACAACACACCGATTGTTCTGCAGCTGGCACACTGCGGTCGTCAGACCTCCTCCAAGGCCATCGGTATGCAGAAGGTTGCTCCCAGCAATGTGCTGCACACATTTTATCCCGACCGTGCAAGGGTGCTGACCGATAACGGCATTTACGGCATTATCAATGACTTCATTGCTGCTGCCGTGCGTGCCGAAAAAGCAGGCTTTGATGCCGTGCAGCTGCATGGCGGTCACGGTTATATTTTGCATGATTTCTTGTCCCCCTTCGGCAACCGCCGCACCGATAAATGGGGCGGCAGCCTCGAAAACCGCACAAGAATCGTTGAGCTGATTATAAAGGGAATCAAGGAGCAGACAAATCTGCCTGTGTGGATCAAGCTCAGCGCCGAGGACAACCGCAAAAACGGAATGAATATAAACGATGCTGTAAAAATCTGCAAGATTCTTGAAAAGGCAGGCTGTGATGCCGTCGAGGTTTCCTGCGGAACGGTGCAGGACGGCATGAACACCATGCGAAGCCGTCTGATGCCCATGGATGCGGTGTTTAAATATCGAGAGCCCTGCGCATCCTTCCCGATATGGCTCAATAAAATTGCTCTGCCTGCGGCAAGGCTTGTGAACCCTCTTATCAAGCAGCCTGCGCCGCTTGAAAATTTCAATGCGGAAAATGCTGCAATCATCAGGAGGGAAGTAAACATTCCCGTTATTGTTGTGGGCGGTATTCACACGGCAGAGGATATGCAGAATATTCTCAGACAGGGTAAGGCGGATTTTATTTCCATGTGCCGACCCTTTATCTGCGAGCCTGACCTTGCAAGAAAAATGAAAAACGGACAGCCTGCAGCAAAATGCATCATGTGCAACTACTGCGGCCTTGTGATTGAAAAAGAGCCCACCCGCTGTTTATACGGAAAAGTGAAATAAACAAAAAAGCTGTCGGACAGACAGCTTTTTTTTGTGGTAAATTATGGTTTATTGCATAAACCATAAATGATATACGCCCCGATGGGGCGAATGATATCACACCTG
>JAZOWJ010000346.1:0-10004 GCA_045659125.1 Acutalibacteraceae bacterium | reverse complement strand
CTGTTTCACATGATGGGTGACATCAAGCTGTGGGAACGCCTGCAAAGCATCGGCATTGAAAAATGGATCGAAGAAAAGAGAGCCGCCGGCACCATTCGTCAGTTCGGCTTTTCATTCCACGGCAACAGCGAAATGTTCTGCAAAATCGTGGATGCATACGATTGGGATATGTGCCTGATTCAGTATAATTACATGGATGAGCACACGCAGGCAGGCAGAAAAGGCTTGCAGCATGCACACGCAAAGGGCATTCCCGTAATGATCATGGAGCCCCTGCGTGGAGGCAAGCTTGTCAACGACCTTCCGAATGAAGCCAAACGCATTTTCAGCGCTCATCCCGTGCAGCACACCCCTGCACAGTGGGCACTGCGCTGGCTGTGGAATCAACCCGAAGTCACGGTTGTGCTGTCGGGCATGAACTCCGACGAAATGGTAGCCGACAACATAAACACCGCCGATACGACCGAAATCGGTGCGCTGACACAGCAGGATGAAAAAATGCTGCAAGGTGTTGTGCGAGCCATCAATGCCAAAATGAAGGTCCCCTGCACAGGCTGCGGCTACTGCATGCCCTGTCCGAAGAACATCAACATCAGCGGCACCTTTTCTGCCTACAACCGCTGCTTCACAAGCAGCCGTCCTGCAGGCACAAAGGAATATTTAAAATACACAGCAAAGGAAAAATTTGCACCTGCATCCGCTTGCATCGGCTGCGGTAAATGCGAGCAGCACTGTCCGCAGGCTATCGAAATCAGAAAGCAGCTCAAGGAAGCCGCAAACGAGCTTGAAGGCACGGCATTCAAGGCCGCAAGAAGCGTTGCTGCAGTGTTTGCAAAGGAATAAAGTATTTATGGAATTAAACATCAATTCTCCTGCTTATTTCAACCAACATTACGGTGTTGATAATGAAGTGTATCAATTTTGTCAGAAAGCTCATTTGTTTTTTAAAGACAAAGAATACAGCGATACCTTGCACATCATCGGCATCATTCCGATTGCCGCACCGAAAAAATTGTATAACAACGGAGAATGGATAGAATCGCTCACACTGATTGCAAAAAACAGCTGTGCCACTGTTTCAATCAGAATGGATTTTGAAGAATATTACAATGCTGACAGTGTCGAAAAAGTGTTGCTGATAAAAAAGGCTGTTTTGCAAGCAATAATAAAGATATCTTCAAAAGTAAAATTTGATTTTGATGCCTTTGAAAGAGATTTCAATACGGTGCATTAAATCCTTGGGGTGAAATTATGGAACATATTTTTAAAAGCACAATGAATACCCGTCCTGTTTTTGAAAACAGCCTGCGATATATCCGCAGTGATGTGCCGACCGCTGTAACCGAGGACGAAAAGCAATGGATGCTTGCAAACGATCTTGTAACGATTGTTGATTTGCGTACCGAAGCCGAGCGCAAGGCAAGACCCTGTCCGTTGGCAGAGGATGACCGTTTTTCGTATCATTGCTACCCGATCACAAACGGTGATTTCATTCCCGATTCTCCTGAAGATGTGCCCAAGTCCTATATCCGCATGGCAAATGAGCTGTTTGATGAATTAATTGCATTTCTGCTTTCCTGCAAAACCAATGCCTTGTTTTTCTGCGCAGCAGGAAAAGACCGCACAGGTATTACATCGGCTGTTTTGCTGTTAAAAAACGGCGCAGACCGCGAATATATCGTCGATAACTACATGATAACAAAAGAAACACTCAAGGATGCCTTTGTCCCCTATGTAAACGAGCATCCCGACATCAGGCTTGATGTGATCATCCCGAAAAGATGGTACATAGAAGAATTCCTCGACTGGTACATTGCAAACAAGTAAATTTAAAAGAGGCTGTAAAACTTACAGCCTCTTTTTTGTTTAAACAGTTTCGTTTTCTTCGCGGATTGCTTTGGCTTCGGCACGGATTTCTTCGAGCTCTGCCATGATTTTTTCCTTGCGCTTGCCTGTGAAGTTGTCGAACATCATAATCAGAGAGGGCAGCAGATTGCCGATGATGCCGGGCACAATCACAAGCAGGAAAATACCGTGCAGGGTTTCGGGTGTCTGAATGGCTTCCACCATTTCACCGTTGATCATCTGTGCACTCTGATAGCCGATGAGTGCAAGACCGCCGTTTACAAGCAGCTCCTTCCACAGGGAGGCAATTCGGTTAATCATGGTGTTGAATGCAAAAATCATGCCCTCATTGCGCTGTGCAATGCCGTACTTTTTATAGCTCTTCCATTCCATGTAGTCAGTGGAGTCTGCAAGCAGAATTCGTCTTGCCGCACCCATTGCATAGTTGGGCAGACCGCCGAGTGCAATGAGAATGCCGACCAGCCACAGATGCTTGTAGCCAAACACAGCCAGCAGCAGATAGCAGATGCCCGTATGCAGATAACCGAGCACAAGCACATCTCGGGATGAGAATTTTCTGCCCGTAATCGGCAAGGCAACCAGACCGCTGTAGGACAGTGCTGCAGAAGCCGTTTCAACATAGGTTTTCATGCTGTATTTGTTGAGTGTCTGCTTGTAGAAGAACGGAAGCGAATTGTAGCAGACCTGACGAACCGAATCCACGCACTGGCTCAGGCACAAAAGCAGCAGCGGACGGTTCAGAAGAATCAGCCTGAAGTCAATATTGACCTTTTTGTTGTCCTTTGGGGGCAGAACAAGGTTTCTTTCTCTGAGGGTCATGCAGGGCACAAGCATTGCAAAAAGACCGATGACACCAAACAGCAAAGCAACAGAGAAGAATGCCCATTTTTCGCTGTTGTAGTCCCCTTGCTGCGATTCAATGATAATAGGCACCAATGCACCCGGAAGCAGCGAACCGACCGAGGAAGCAAGGCTTGCAACGGTATAGAAATTCTTTCTCGCCTTTGCGTTGGGGGTCATGCGCACCGAAAGGGTGGACAAAGCCACATCAAAAAATGTATCGGCAATATTAAAGGTCAGAAACAGCACAAAGCTCCATATAAAATTAAAGGTAATCGAGCCTGACGGAACCACAAACATCAGAATGGAAGCCAGCGTGAACGGAATTGCAGAAGCACGCATAAAGGTTCTTGCATTGCCTTTTTTGGAACGATTGCCGTCAAGCAACATGCCGACAATGGGCGCAATCAGAATATTTGCACCCGTGGTAACAGATTTCATGGCAACGATCTGGCTTGATTTGAGTCCCATGTAGTCATACATGAACTGATCGGTATAAGTGCCGACCGCATCCTGCCCCATGCTGTTGCCGAGCAAGCCCGAAATGTAGCCGACCTGCTCTCTGAGTGCAATATCGGGATTATTTTTAAAATCCTGCAATTTTTCTTTAAATTTTCCCACTTTGCATTTCTCCTTATGTATAAAGTTTTATCCGTTCAAAAATATCTGCAAAAATATGCTCAAGGCAAACAAGGTCTGCGCCGGAAAATAGGTGTAAGAAACTGCATGGCGCAGCAGCTTCGGCAGCTTCACACCGCCGATTTGCACACCGAGCATAAGGTCGGATGCAATAAAAAGCAATGCACCTGCAATAAGCACCAAGCCGAAAAAGAAATTCCCTGCCTTGCATGCAAGCACTCCTTTTGTGACTGCACAGGCAAAAAAGAAAAACAAAACAGCTGCATAAATCAGCAAAGGCAACTGCAGCTTGCCGAGGCTGAGCTTTGCCTTTGCAACCGCAAACAAAACCAATGCCGACACCACTGCAAAGACCGCAACGGGAATGATATACGGCAAGGCCTTGTATTCACCTGCCGTGAGAAAGGCAATGCTGTAAACCACATGTCCCAGTGCAAAGAAGATGACACCGAGCAGAAAATATTTTTCATTTCTATAGCTTAAAAAGAAGTCACCGAGCACACCGAACAGCAAGCCTGCAAGCAGCAGAGCCGTATACAGTGTTATGGTGCTGCCTGCAATTGCAGCCAGAAGCCCCGTGCAAAAATACATACCGGCACACAGCATTTTCATTCCGAAGCCGTGCTTTTTTGTGAGCCCTGTTTTTTGTGTCAGCACAGGACATCCTGCCGAAAGAACGGCAAAAAGAAAAAGAAAGATTTTCATAATTTATTGATGATTAAAAAGCTGTTCAGCCTTGTATGTGCCGTCTGCGTCAATGGTAAGCAGGGTGCAGCCCTGAATCCATTCGTTTTCGGGTGCGCCGAATTTGCTTTCCATATTGTAAACTCCGTAGCCCGAGGTCTGAATGTAAGAAAGCAAAATGCCTTCATACATCACTCCGAAATCATTTACATGGTCATGCCCGAAGAAAACAGCCTGCGTGCTGCCGTTTGCAAGCAATGCGTCCATAAGACCTGCATCGAAGCCCGATTCGCAAACACCCTCGCGTTTTGCACCGTACAGGAAATCGGCTTCGGCATATTCCTTTTCAGCCTGATAAGGCGGAATGTGCAGCACAAGCACGGATTTGAATGCACCGTATTGCGCACGCAGCATTGCATGCTTTTCGTTATACCATGTAACCTGCGAGGTCTTGACACCGTCATAAACCTCACCGTCAGCGGTGACACCGTATTCCTGCTTGCTGTCTTCGGTCATATAGCTGCCCGAATCCATAAAGAAGAACACCTCGCGCAGGGTATTGTCGGCATTCAGAACATTGATCGTGAAGTTGCCGTTGCCGTCCACCCCGCTTTTGCCGTTTTTCATCAGGCAATAGTCGTAATCAGAGAAGATCTGCACATTTTCTTCCCTTGAAACAGCCATCAGCCCGTCCCCCTCATGGTTGCCGAGCACGGCAGCCCAATACACTCCGAGCTTATCCATCAGCAGGGCTAGCTCTTCATTTCTTTTCCTGTTGAAGCCCGAGGAAACATTGTCACCACCAAAAATAACAAGGTCGGGCTGTTGCTCGGTTATATTCTGCACAATATAAGAAACGGTCATGCTGTCGGTTTTCTTTTTGCCGTTGAGGTGTGTGTCGGTAAAAAGAAGCACCTTGAAATCCTCGTCACTGTTTTTTCTGATGCTCACACTGTCAGCATCCTCGGCAACCACTTCAACATCGTTTGTAATTTTTTCAACCGATGCAAGGTCATAGGATATTCCCTGCGAATTTTTATAAAGCACAAATCCGCCTGCGCCGAGCAGCAGCACAAGCAAAATGGCAAGAATTGCTTTTATTGCTTTTTTCACGCATATCTTCCCCTTTATATCATATCTATTCAATTATATAATACATCTGTTTTGTTATAATTTCCTTAACAAAATTGACAGTTTTCGCTTGTTTTCTTGACTTTTTTGATATGCAATGATAATATCAGAAAAGAAAGAAGGTGCAAAAGATGATTTCTATTAAATTTGACCCTGCCGAGAAATTTTATTTTCAACGCGGTGTAAGCCGCCGTGTTGCCGAAACCGGCACCTCATGGCCGCATTATCACGGCCTGTTTGAAATCTATTTTCTGCTTGAGGGCAACTGCACCTACATCATCGACAACAAGGTTTACTGTGTGCAGGCTGGGGATCTTGTTATGATCCCCGACGGTGTGATTCATCACACAAAATACGACAACCTTGCACACACAAGAATTCTTGTCAACTGCAGCAAGGACTACCTTCCGACTTCCCTGCTGCACACGGCAAGCATTGAAGGCTATCTTTACAGGAATCCGCCGTTGACAGAGGAAATAAAAAAAATATTCGGCAAAATTGAGCAGGAATACAAAAGAAACGACATGCTTTCCGATGAAATCATTGCATGCCATGTCCATTCCCTGTTTTATCTGCTTGCACGCAATGCCGATTCCTGTTTGCCTGCCGAGGACGGCAACAAGGTGATTGCACAGGCGGTTGCCTACATGAAAGAAAACTTTGCATCTGACATCACCCTCGGTGCGCTGGCAAAAAGATTTTCCGTCAGCGCCGAGCACTTTTCGCGCATGTTTAAAAAAGAAACAGGCCTCGGCTTTTCAAAATACCTGAACACCCTGCGCCTGCAGCATGCAGAGCAGCTGCTTCGCACAGACCAAAAGCAGAACATTACCCAGATTGCATTTTGCTGCGGCTTTGAGGACAGCAACTACTTTTCCAAAAAATTCAAGGAAGCCTACGGAACCTCCCCCAAAAAGCTGCAGAAGCAAGACAAAAAAGACAGATAAAAAACAGGTACAACTGTACCTGTTTTTATTTTTCAGCTTTGTTGTGTTTTTTCTTCTGCGTGCATTTCCCAATGGATGAGAATGGCAAGCAGGGCGCGTATGACAACGACAACACCGAGAATGGCAAGCTCCTCGAGGTCGTGGATGATGACTGTTTTGATAATCTCTGCTCCCATTTTAAATTCAAGTGCCAATGACAAGGCACGGCCGAGCTCGGAAACAATGTGCAGGGATTGCTTGTTTTTAAGGCTTCTGAGCAGTCTTATCAGTGCACGCACAGAGCCGACAAAAATGATGAGAATGCCGACCAGCTCCAGCGCAGCAGCGGTCAGCTGTGCAAAGGGAACCAAAAATTGCATAAAATTTGCAACGAAAGCTTCAAACACCTGTTACATCGTCCTTAATCGGTATATTTGCTCCAGCCTGCAGAAGATGTCTGCTTGCCTTGTGCATCCACCCACAGTGCTTCGGCATCGGGAATGGACTCCACCAGCTGCAAGCCGTCCTCCAACGGCAGGCAAAACAGTGCCGTTGAAAGTGCATCGGCAAGGCCTGAATCCTCACAAACGACAGAAACGGACACATACAAATCAGCAGGCATCAGGGTTTCGGGATGAATGATGTGGTGATAGGGCTTGCCGTCCACATAATAAAAGCGCTGATAAGAGCCGCTTGTGACAACAGACTGCCCCTGCAGCTTCAGATAAGCAAGATAGTCACCGCCGTCCGGATTTTCAATACCGACTGCCCACGGTGTGTCGTCAGCCTTTGCACCGATGGTGCGCACATTGCCGCCGACATTCAGCACATACCCCGTAATTCCCTGCTGCTCAAGGCTTTTTGCAACGCATTCAACGGCATAGCCCTTTGCGATGGCACCGACATCGAGTGTCATCTGCGGGTCTGTCAGTGTGACGGTATTATTGATTTCATCAATCACCATATTTTCAATATCACAGTGCTGTGCGGCCTCGGTGAGCTTTTCCATAGGCGGCAGAGATGCCTGTACAGGATTATCCTTCCCGATTGTGCGATAATCATGCCATAAAGACAAAACACTTCCCATGGCAATATTCATGATACCGTTTGTGGTGTTATACATTTGCCTGGCATACAGCAGCATATCAATTATGCGTCTGTCTACCGAAACGGTGCGGTGCTGTCCGTCTGACAGCTCATTGACTGTGCACATATTTTCCATGTCGCTGTAACGGTGATAAATGGAATACAGGCGGTCATATTCGCTGAAGGATGCAAAAACGGAATCGGCAATTGCATCAAATTCCTCCTGCGAGGCCGCATAGCCCGTTATGGTGGTAACGGTATCGAAATAATCCATGGAATGGGCTGTGTATTTATTTTTCTGCGGTTGCGTTGTGCAGGCGCACATGCAGCCGACAAGCACAAAAAGCAACACGCAGACAGTAAAAATTCGTTTTATCATATTCGTCCTGAAAAACAAAAAGAGAGAGAATTTTCTCTCTCTTTTTTATTATTTTAATGATTGACTCAGATCTTGGAAGCAGCCTTTACGAAGCCGGTGACATAGATGGTGCAGCCTGCAGCCTGAATGTCAGCAGTGCCCTTGCCGTCTTCTGCAACGAAGCCTGCGATTTCAGCAGCGGTTTTGCCAACGCAAGCAGCATCGAAAGCAGCAGCCTGTTCAAACCATTCCTTTGCAGCGCCTGCATAAGCGACCATGCCGTAGCTTGCGCCCTGTTCCTTCTTGGAAAGAACCTCTGCAGCGGTGTCAAGAGTTGCAACACCTGCCATATCGAAGGTGAAGGTAACCTCTACGCAATCGCTGGAAGCAGCAACAACCTTGCCTTCTGCATCAACAGCAGCTGCAAAAACAGTGGTAGCAACCTTGTTGGAGCCGTCCTTATCTTCGGTAGCATCTGCAATGGTCTGTTCGGTAGCAAAACCGAGCTTAAGGGTGTCAGCAGCAGTTACATCGGAAGCTTCTGCAGCATTGTAAGCCTTTTCGATAGCAGCAACGAATTCATTGATCATGATGGTGCAGCCGGCAGCAACAACTTCGTCGTTACCCTTGTTTTCTTCAGCAACGAGAGCCTTGACTTCATCAAGAGTCTTGCCTGCTACAAGAGCAGCAAAAGCATCAGCCTGCTCGAACCATTCTTTTACAGCACCGCCGTAAGCGACCATGTTGTAATCAGCGCCAAGCTCGTACTTGGTCTTAAATTCTTCATTTGCAACAGCCTTGCCTTCGAAGGTGAAGTTAACGGTGTTGCTTGCAGTGTCGAGAACACATGCAACGATTTTGCCTTCTGCATCAACAGTAACAGCAGCTGCAGTGATGTCAACCTTACCCGAGCCGTCCTTATCTTCGGAAGCATCGGTAGTTGCAAGGTTGGAAACATAAACAGCAGAACCGAACTTGAGAGCAGCTTCATCAGCAGCATCTTCAACATTGCCTTCGGTTACATTGCCTGCGGTTGCATTGCCGTCGGTAGCAACAGGATCAGTGGTGGTGTCAGAGCAGCCTGCGAACATTGCGCAGATAGCCATAACGAGGCACAGTGCGAGAACAAGAGTTTTTTTCATGGGAAATTGCTCCTTTTTATTTTATTTTAATTTAAACCCGAAACATCTTACAACAAATATTCCGATTTGTCAATAATATTTTTTTAAATCAAATAAGCTTTTTGGGAATTCTTTTCACAAGCATAGATCCGCACAAACCGATTACAATGCCTGCAACAGTTCCCGTGACGGCAAGAACGGCAAGATAATAGCCCAGCTGTACGGTGTCGAGCAAAATAACAGCCATCACAATCTGGCCGATGTTGTGTGTAACACCGCCTGCAACACTGACACCCACGGCTGACAATGCATTCAGCTTTTTAAGCAGCACCATCACGCCAAGGCTCAGCACACCGCCTGCAAGGCTGTACATAAGTGCCATGGCATTGCCGAACAGCATGCTGACAAGCAGAATGCGCAAAAGCGAAACAACACCTGCAAGCACAGGACCTCGCCGATAAAGAAGAAATACTATAATTATATTCGGCAAGCCCATTTTTATGCCGGGCACTGCACTGAACAAGGGAGGCAGCAAAACCTCAATGTAGGCAAGAATCAATGCAAGAGCGATACAGATGCCGGCAAATGCAACGGATTTCGATTTTGTTTTCACTCGCGGCACCTACTTACATTATAATATCAGGAGCTTGCGTTTTGTCGGCAAGCTGAACCGTAACAACAACCTTGTTGGGCAAACAGATAATGCTTTCGCCGTCACGAAAAACAGGCTTGTGTGCAACGCAGATACCGTCGGGACAGCTTGCGCTTTCCATAAAGGCTTTTCCGTCCTGAATGACAAGGCGGTTATGCTGCAGGTTGCCATCCCCTGTAAAAATATCCTCGGTTGTGTTTTCAGAGAGAGGATACACTCCGTATTCAACACCATCCACGGTAACCGTTACGGTATCCCCCGTTGTGCGGAAAAAGTTGAGATACACAAGGCCGGCAGCTGCAACAAGCAAAACACAAGCAATCAGAATGCAATCATTACGATGCTTTTTCGTGAATTTATTTTTCATATCAATCGATCAGATCATCAAACTGTACACCCTCGGGAATATCCGGGAAGAATACGGACTTCAGGCAACCGGTCGGGCAGCCTTCGATGCACAAATTGCAACGAACACATATTTCATAATCGATCACGGCAAGATTGTCAATAATTTTAATTGCGCCATGCGGACAGTTCTTTTCACATTTTTTGCAGCCGATGCAGGCATTCTTGCAGGCCTTCTTTGCATCAGCGCCCTTCTGCTTGTTGCTGCACATAACAACCGTGGTTGTTGTCTGTGGGATCATGCCGATGATTTTCTTGGGACAGGTCTTTACACAAAGACCGCAGCCCAGACAACG
>JAZOWJ010000345.1:0-4057 GCA_045659125.1 Acutalibacteraceae bacterium | reverse complement strand
TAATTTTGCATTCTGCATTTTGCATTTTGCATTCTTATGGTTTAGCGGCAAAGCCGCTAAACCATAATTTATCCGTGAAAAGCAAAGTGCGGTTTGGCAGACGGATATCTGCCAAACCGTATTTCGTTTTTGATTTATTCTTATCTTTTTGCAAGCTCGGCAAAGATTTTTTCCTTGAGCTGCTGCGGGTCGCAGTTTTTGTTGAGCAGCTTCATAGCCTGACCGAACAATGCCATGGCAGCCTTTTCCTTACCTGCCTTGAAATCGGCAACGGCCTTCGGATTTTCATCCACAACCTGCTTGACAACAGCATCCACCTTGCCGTCATCACCGCCTGCAAGCAGACCGTTCTGCTCGGCATAGGCCTCGGGAGCCACGCCCTCGGTGAACATAGCAGCAAGAATTCTTGCTGCATTCGGACGGGTGACAGTGCCGTTTTTGACAAGCTCGATGAGCTTTGCAAGGTCTGTGCCGTTGACAGGCAGCTCGTCAGCGGTCTTCTTTTCGCGGTTGCAAAGCTTCATGCAATCCGAGAAGATCCAGTTGGAGGCATCCTTGATGGGACAACCTGCCTTGACAGCATCGTCAAGCACATCGCAGAGTCTTCTGCTTGCAACAAGCTGGGAAGCAACCTTTTCTTCCAGACCTGCTTCCATATAGATAGCAAGCTTTTCTTCGGGCAGCACGGGAAGTGTGGCTTTGACCTCGTCATACCAGTTGTCGTCAATCACGATGGGCATGAGGTTGGGGTCGGGGAAATAGCGGTAATCGCCTGCGGTTTCCTTGGTACGCATGGCATAGCTCTTACCCTTGATATCATCCCAACGGCGGGTTTCCTGCACAAGCTCCTCGGTGCCGCTGACAATGGCATCGATATGTCTTGCCGATTCATATTCGATTGCCTTTTCGATAGCGGAAAGCGAGTTCATGTTCTTCATTTCGGTTCTGACACCGAGCTCCTTGGAGCCCTCGGGACGAACGGAAAGGTTGACGTCGCAGCGCATGGTGCCCATTTCCCAACGGCAGTCCGAAACACCTGCAAAGCGCAGAAGTGAACGAAGTCTTTCGAGATAGGCAATGACTTCCTTTGCACTCGAAAGGTCGGGGCGGGAAACAATTTCAATCAGCGGAACAGAGGTACGGTTGAAGTCAACAAGGGTGGTGTCCGTCCAATCATCGTGAACGAGCTTACCTGCGTCTTCTTCCATGTGGATCTGCTTGATGCCGATGTATTTTTCACCGTTTGCGGTTTCGATTTTGACCTTGCCGTCCACGGCAATCGGCGCAAACCACTGTGTGGTCTGGTAGGATGCAGGCAGGTCGGGATAGTAATAGCTCTTTTTGTCAAATGTGGTGGTGCGGTTGATTTTGCAGTTGAGCATCATACCGGCAGTCATACCGAGTTCAACCACACGGCGGTTCATAACCGGCAGCATACCGGGCATACCGCAGCAGGCAGGACAGACGCATTCGTTCTGTTCGGAGCCGTATTTTGCACCGCAGGAACAGAAAATTTTGGAATTTGCGGACATTTCCCCATGGACTTCCAGACCGATGACGGTTTCAAATTTCATTTTTCCGTTCCCCCTTTCACAGTTTTGCGGCAAGTCCGAGCAAAGAAGCATCGCTCAGGTAGTTGCCGATGAGCTGCACACCCTTGCAGACCACAGCAGGCAGACCGCTGACGGATGCAGGTGCGGTGTAAAGGCTTTCGTTGTATGCAGTATCATAATCGGTTGCAGTGTAAGCCGTTGCAGAGCAAGCAGGCAGAAGCACTGCATCGAATTTTGCAAAGATTTCGGCAAAGCGCTCGCAGATCACACGGCGAACACGCAGCGCCTTATCATAAACGGGCATATAATTTTCGGTGGAAAGCACCTCGCTGCCATAGTGCAGCTGCAGCTTGGTAAGAATGCCGAAGGCTTCTGTACGGGAATTGGTGTACAGATCCTCGATGTTCTTGTAATTCGGGCTGCGGTAGCCGTATTTCACACCGTCAAAGCGGTTGATGTTGTTGCAAAGCTCGGCTGCGGAAAGGGTGTTCCATGCAGGCTGTGCGAGTGCAAGAATATCATCTTCAATTTCGACAATTTCCACGCCCTGTGCCTTGAGGTCAGCAATGGCGGCATCGACAACTGCTTTCATGTCAGCATCAAGACCGGTCAAGAACGAAACGGGCAATGCAATCTTTTTGATTTCCTTTGCCTGCTTTGCGGTGTCGATTTTTTCCTGCGGAAGGCTTGTGCCGTCCTTATCATCGTGCGCAGCAATCACAGAAAGAATTTCTGCGCATTTGTCGGCAGCATCGGCGAGCACACCGACTGTTTCTCCCGAGCAGACACAAGCAACAAGGCCGTAACGGGAAACAGTTGCATAAGTGGGCTTTACAAAGCATTTGCCCGTCAAAGCAGCTGCTCTTCTCGGGGTGCCGTTGGAGTCAACACAAAGGCAAGCCTCTGCATCCCCGATGCTTTCGCTCAATGCACAAACGAGCTTGCCGTCTGCATCACGGTTTTCACCGTAATAAGAGGTTTCGCCGAGCAGGTCGAGCGAGAATTCGCCCACATTGACCTTGCCGGCAATGTCGTAGCCTGCAGCCTTGATGCGGTCAACAACCTCTGCATCAAACAGGCTCATGTAGCCGTCAAGCATTTTGCTGCCTGCAGCGGTGGGGTAGTCTTTGGTCAGAATAAAATCATCCAATGCGACGCGCTTTGCACCTGCATTTTCATTTTTAGCTGTATAAATCATCTTTTCGTTCCCCCTTATTCAAGAAGTCTCGGAACCTGCCAGTAGCCGTCCGTCTGTTCGGGCGCACCTTTAAGCAGATCCTCACGGGAGAAGATTTTTTTCTTTTCGTCGGCACGAAGCACATTTTCAAGCGCAAGGACGTGCACCATGCGTTCGGTATTTTCGGTATCAACGGTGTCACACTTTTTCATTTCACCAAAGCGGTTTTCAAAAAAAGTGAGAGCAGCACTGCGTTCTTCATCGGTCAGTGCAACACGGTTGAGCTGTTCAAGACGCTGCATCTGTAATGCATCCATCATCTGTTCCTCCTTATCGGAAGTTGAAAAATTTGTTTTGAATATATCAAGAGTTTTGCCCGTTTCATGCAACAAGCAAAACCCTTGCTTTTTGTTTTATGCGATCAGTTTTTATTCGCGGATCTGAATGTTTGCTTCACGAAGCTGCTGCTCGGTAACTTCGCCGGGAGCGCCCATCATAAGGTCCTGTGCATTTCTGTTGAGCGGGAATGCAATGACCTCACGGATGGTTTCTTCGCCTGCGATGAGCATAAGCATTCTGTCAACACCGGGTGCCATACCTGCATGAGGCGGTGCACCGTAGGAGAATGCGTTGTACATAGCACCGAATTTTGCCTTGAGGACTTCTTCATCATAGCCAGCGATTTCAAATGCACGCTTCATGATTTCGGGGTTGTGGTTACGAACAGCACCGGAAGAAAGCTCAACACCGTTGCAGACGATGTCATACTGATATGCAAAGATCTCAAGCGGATCCTTGGTGTTGAGTGCTTCAAGACCACCCTGGGGCATGGAGAAGGGGTTGTGGGTAAAGTCGATCTTGTTGGTTTCGCTGTTGAGCTCATACATCGGGAAGTCAACAATGTAGCAGAATTCAAATGCATCCTTGTTGATGAGATTCAGCTGCTCGCCGAGCCAGCCGCGGATGCCGCCTGCAAGCTGATTGACAACATTGATCTTGTCGCAGATGAAGAACAGAGTTTCGCCATCCTTGATGCCGACCATTTCGGTCAGTGTTGCCTTCTGCTCGTCGGACAGGAACTTTTCGATGGGACCCTTGTACATGCCGTCGGTGTAGGTCAGGTATCCCAGACCCTTCATGCCGATGGACATAGCAAACTGCAGGGAATCCTCGAAGAACTTTCTGCTCTGACCCTGGCAGGGAGCAACGATACCGCGGACGGGCTTGCCCTTGAACAGCGGGAATTCAACACCTGCGAAGAAGTCGGTCAGGTCCTGAATGAGAAGCGGATTGCGAAGGTCGGGCTTATCCGAGCCGTAGTGCAGCA
>JAZOWJ010000344.1:0-3999 GCA_045659125.1 Acutalibacteraceae bacterium | reverse complement strand
ATGCCAAGCTCTTCGCACTGGGCAAAGTAATATTCATAGCTCTGGAACATATCGATGATATATTTATCGAAATATGCTGCCCAGGTGATGGTTTCTTCGCCTTCTGTTTTGCTCTGCTTTTCAGGATGCACGGAATAATCATACTGACCGAGAGCAGCAAGCAATGCAGGACTGCCATATTGCTGTGCAGCGTCATAAGACTGCTGTGCATGTGAGCCGTAAACGGTTGCATAATAATATTCATATTCTGCAACAGAATATGTTCTGTCACCGACTGTGACTGCAGGAAGAAGTCTCTGCGGTACGCCGTAAGCAAAGCAAACGCCGACAGCTGCAGCTACTACAAGTGCCGCACAGATGACGCACAGTACGCCCTTGACAATCTTGTAGGTATCCAGGGTTTTGTTTTTACCTTTTGCAGCATTTTTGGCAAGTCTTGCCTTTCTTTCTGCACGGTAATCAATTTCGGTTTTCTTGTTTTCCATTGTGATACACCTTTCAACAAAATAAACTTCATTGGAAATAATATATTTCCACACAGTTTAACATTATATTATATATTCAAAAAAAGTACAAGTCTTTTTTTAATATTTTTATTATAAATTTAGTTTTTACTAAGTTCTTTGTCTCTTCGCAGGGATGCTTCATAAGCATTACATACAATTTCAGGGAGATTTTTATCGCGAAGGGAGGTAACGCCTTCTATAGTTGTTCCGCCTTTTGAGCAAACTCTGTCAATTAAAATTTCCGCATCAATTCCGGATTGCTGCATATATAATGCACTGCCGAGTACTGCCTGAATGGCAGTTGCTCTTGCAACATCCTTTTCAACACCATTTTTCTCTGCTGCCTTTGCGAGGGAATCAATGTACATGAAGGTGTAAGCAGGGGAGCAGCCGCCAAGGACGCCGAATTGAGAAAACAGTGATTCAGGATAAAACAAAGCAGTTCCGAAGCAGGAAACGATATTGCCGAGTAATTCTCTTTCATTTTGTGTACAGGAATCATTGACACAGTAAGCAGAAGCCGAGGCGCACACACTTGCATTCAGATTCGGAAAAACTCTGCCGATGCGTACGGATGAATGCAGGTGATTTTCAATAAAAGATATCTCTTTGCCGGCAGCTATCGAAACAATAAAAGGGTTTGAAGCAATAATTGCATCCCTTGTTTTTGTTAGCAATTCTGCAAATCCCTGTGGCTTGATGCAAAGAAATACCGTCTCACTTTTGCTTATAACTTCAATTTCGCTGTTAAGGGCAGTTGTTTCGTTTTCCGTGCAGAATGCTTGCAGCTTCTCAGTATCTGTATCATAAATAAACACATTTTTACTCGCATATAACCCTTTGGAAATAACACTTCTGATGATTGGCTGCGCCATATTTCCGCAACCGATAAAACCGATCGTCATAGCAGACTCCTTTATTCGTTATAATAATGTGAGCCGATTTTTCAATCGGCTCATTTTAAATTATTTGTTCTTGCGAAGATTGTTCAGCTCACTAAGGAATGAATCAATGTCTTTAAAATCACGATAGACCGAAGCAAAACGAACATATGCAATCTCATCAATATCCTTGAGCTTTTGTAAGGTTAATTCGCCAAGTTGTGTTGAACTGATTTCTCTGTCTAAAGAATTCTGCAGCTGTGTTTCGATTTCGTCAATTGCAGATTCAATTTGCTCAAGGGTTACCGGGCGCTTTACACAGGCACGAAGCATACCACTGAGCAACTTGTTGCGGTCGAAAACTTGTCTGGATTTGTCGCGTTTTACAACAATAACAGGCATACTTTCAATTGCTTCGTATGTTGTGAATCGTTTTGCGCACTGCATGCATTCTCTTCTGCGACGAATTTTCTGACCATCGTCAGCAGGGCGCGAGTCAATAACCTTGCTTTCGCTCTCGGCACAAAAAGGACATCTCATAATCTTACCACCTTCAATTGTTGAAAACATTATAACACAAGATATTGATATTTGCAATCAAAAAATTAAAATAATGTCAATTTGTTGCGTTTGAATTTCCACTTTTTTTGCATTGCAGAATCGCTGAAATTCTGATAAAGTGAAATTGGTGAGTGCTGTGAATGTATTTTGCGAAATTCTGGAATATTTGCGCGAATTTAACCCTGTTTCAAAAAGCATTGTCAAGGTAATGGGGATTCTGATCTTTTTGCTGTTATTGGTTGCCATGTATTTTGCTTTGTCAGCAGGCAGAACAGAAGAATACTACATAGGTATGTATTATTTTGATGTGACTATTGAAAATGTAAAATCAATACTTGGATTAGGAAGCTTTTTTGCTCTGTTATTTGAATTGGTGCTAAAAAAATACAGTGATAGTTAACTATTGCTTAACAACGGAAAGAACTGTCAGTGTTTCATCTTTTACCTTGAATTGGACTTCATATTTGTTAAATTGAAAACCATATATTCTGTTCTCGTCATTCTGATAATGCGGTCTGGGATCTTGTTCAAGAATGGCAGTCAATGGATTTATCAAGTCCTGCGGCATTTGTAATAACACATCATCACTGAATGTTACATTTAAGCTTTGCTCTGCAACAGGAGCAGCGAAACCGCCTTTTGCATCAGAAATGCTGTCAATATGCGGCAAGTAAGGCTTGATGTCAATAATCGGTGTGTTGTCAAGCATGTCAATGCCGCTGACAATAATGACAGGCCCTTGTGGTGTATGCAGATCAATTTTTTCAATTTTCACAACCGACAACCCCAAAGAGTTCGGACGAAACGGCGATCTTGTTGCAAATACACCCATTCTTTTATTTCCGCCCAAGCGTGGCGGACGCACTGTCGGAGACCATGCGGCGGTTGCAACTTCAGAAAATTGCCAGATGATCCACAAATGTGAATAATCTTCAAGTCCGCGCAATGCTTCAATATTTCTGTATTGCGGTTCAAATATAATTATGCCCATCAGTGACTCAATGAGCATACTCTGTCTCGGAATCCCGAATTTAGCAGGGAAGTCTGTTTTAATATGTGCAATCGGATGTATGGAAAAAGATTGATTGTCTGTCATTGGTATTCTCCGAATAATATTATGAATATAAAAAAATCCGAAAAGCAAAAGCTTTCCGGATTTCTTTTGGTGATCCAGCGGAGATTCGAACTCCGGACACCCTGCTTAAAAGGCAGGTGCTCTGCCTGCTGAGCTACTGGATCAAGCTATGCCGAACTTTCCTTTCATGAAAGCGAAGAAGAAAGTTGCAAACAATGTGATAATAAAGAAAACAACTGCAAGGATTTTGGTAAGTCTTGCAAGCTTTTCATCTTTGCTGTTGCTCTTGTTTTTACCGAAGAAATTATCGGAACCGCCAGCAATTGCACCGGACAATCCGGAATTACGGCTCTGCTGGAAGAGAATAAGAACAACAAGACCGATTGCAAGAGCAATCATAATGAAACCAAAAATGTATTCGTAAATGGGCATTTTCATACCGACCTTTCAATTACGTTTATGCACTCTCACTCGGTGCCCGATTATATTAGCATAAACTTTTGAAGAAATCAAGTCCTTTTTTGAGATTTTTTTAAATTTTTCAAAAAAAATCTGATTACAATGACTACTTTTGATGTGCAAAGAAAAATAATACTTGACGAAACAACAATTTCTGTTGTAATATTATATAATGAAATATTATAATGGAGGATTCCATGGCAAAGAAGAATGATTACGGAAATGACAGTATTGTTTCCTTGAAAGGTGCCGATAGAGTCAGAAAACGTCCGGGTGTTATTTTTGGTGATAATGGCCTTGAAGGTTGCAAACATGCTGTTTTTGAAATTATTTCGAACTCGGTCGACGAAGCCAGAGAAGGCTACGGTGATAAGATTGTTGTGACTCGTTTTCTTGACAGAAGTATTGAGGTGCAGGATTTCGGCCGCGGTATGCCTGTCGATTACAATAATAAAGAGCAAAGGTACAATTGGGATTTATTGTTCTGCGAATTGTATGCCGGTGGTAAATATGACAC
>JAZOWJ010000343.1:0-16773 GCA_045659125.1 Acutalibacteraceae bacterium | reverse complement strand
TTTGACTATGACAGTAAACGAGATCTGTTATTAAACGTGATTGGAAATGCAGCAATGTTTATTCCGAGTGGAATCGTTTTGCCATTTGTATATAAACGACTTAATTCCTTTTGGAAGGTTCTTTTGGCAGGTATCGGTATTTCTCTTTGCATAGAAATTATTCAATTGCCATTTAGCGTGAGGGCGACAGATATAGATGATTTAATCTTGAACACCATCGGTGTAATCGTCGGGTATGGGATTGTTACATTGATAAGATGCTTGAGAAGAACAAAACAATAAATTCCAATTTATCGAATAGGTTGAAAAACTCCTCACCGCCGTATAATGGTAGGGGGAGGTTTCAAAACAACGGACAATGAAAGCCGGAGCAAAACAGCAAAGGAATAAGAGAGGGTTTTCCGGGACAGCATTGAACGCTGCACAAAAATAGAAAAAGCCGAAAACCCTTGTAAATAAAGGATTTACGGCTTTTGCAAACAAAAAAGTCACCTCGTAAAGAGATGACTTTTTTGTATCAACGAATGTTGACTATTATGGTCGGAGTGGAGGGACTCGACTCTCGCACTGCGGTGCTTAGGTCTCTGCGCGGCTCTTCAGGCTGACGGCCCCGTCCCTCTCTGTCACTTCGTGACATCTCTCCCACACTGTGGGAGAGTCTTCCACCGGACGTTCATTCACTACCTCGCCGCTTCGAGTCCCTCGTATCGAAAAAGAAAGAAGCCCACCGACCGCAAGGGTTGCTAGACTTCTTTTGAATTATAACGCATATTTTGATGCGGGTTGCAAAAGTTGCATTTTTGATTTTGGGTTGCATTTCAATGCAACCTTGCATGAAATAGGTTATTTTTTTCTTAAAATCGATGTAATAGTCATTGCCACATGCCAAAACATCACTGGCGGTATTGCATTGCCCAGTGCTCTGTATTGTGCTCCCTCACTTCCAATGAGTTGGAACTCTTCGGGGAACGACTGGATTCTTGCCACCTCTCTGGGGGTGAATCTGCGGTATCTATCACCAATAAGCAAAACGGGGTCTGTACTATTAAGCGAGACCTTGGCAAGGTGTGCCCCAACCGTGTTGCATGGTTTAGTGACATCCTGTGCACGGCCTTTATTCATGCTCTCTCGGTTCTTCATCATTCCGACAACTGCCTTTTCGCTAAAATAATACTTTTCCTCAACTTCGGTCTCAATAACGGACTGGAGAGGTTCGTATTCATCCTCAGTGTTGATAGTCGGGGTTGGAAATGTGAAATCAACACCTAAATCCTTGCGGAATCCAACAATGATAACTCTTTCTCGCTTTTGTGGAACACCATATTCAGCTGCATTCAGAATGGTATATTTCACATCATAACCGCTATTCTCAAACTCCTGCAGAATGAGAGGGAATGCCTCTTTTTTGTTTGCAGTCAGTATACCCTTAACATTTTCGGCAATAAAGCATTTCGGTTGTCTTTCTCTGAGAATTCTGCACATCTCAAAGAACAACATTCCTCGGTCATCCTTGATGCCTAAACGAGGAGGGTTCTGTGCAACGATAGAGAAAGACTGACACGGAAATCCGCCTGTCAGAATATCAAATTCCGGCAATTCCTCAGAGGTAACAGAACGGATGTCTCTGTTATCTGGAATAAGACCAAAATTCTTTTCAAATATAGCACAGGCATTTGCATCAATGTCATTGGCATACACAATCTCAATGCCATTTGCATCATAGTGTTTGCCAAGGAAATCAAAATCTCCAATCAAGCCGACATCTGTTCCGCCACAACCGCAAAACAACGATGCAACTTTTAATGTCTCCATACTAGCAAATCCTCGAATCTTCCTACCGTTTTCGGGTCAAATGTAATATCTGCACCGTCATTCGGTATCATGTTAATTTTGTCCTGCTTGTAAAGTCCAACGGGATCCTGCAGCAGGAACAACTTAGTTCCGCCCCTGCTTATCATCAAGCGATACACATAATATGCATCTCTTGTTGTGCTTGCGGTGTTCCATTCGTTTCTTGTAAGATGTACGGAATTGAAATGCAACGGTTTTGAACTGATGGTTGTTTTAACTTCAATATATCTCTTTCTTTCGTCCAGTTCAACAGAACTGATGTCATAACCAACTGCAAACTGGGTCGGAATTTTCTTGATAAGGTGGATGAGGTCCTCACGACCACCAATTTTAACTCTCATGCATTCGTGGCCATGAACAAGGTTTTCGCCCATATCACCGATGTCCTTGGTTGTGAATTCTTCCTCGCTTTCAATTCTGTCTGAGATTTCTTTGCCAGTGTTCTTGAGTGCCTCATACTCCTGTTGGTCACTGGCAATGTATGCAAGGATGTCTGTCTTAAAGTCGGTGGTGTCCATATCACGGTTCACATATGCAAACCAGTCATAATAAACACTGTTGATTGCATCCAGAGACCCTTTTCTCTTTGCTATCATGCGGTCATAGCCAGAAAACCACTCTTTTGATTCAATGAATTTTACAATGGTTTCTGTCTCTAAATCGTTGAGATAATATGTTCTGCTGTCCCATGTTTTCAAGAGGTTTGCAATTTCCATATAATCAACGATATCACCGGCATAACGAATGACATCACCTGTCATATCATAGGTGAGTTTGTTCTGTCTGTTGACCTTGATTCGCTCCCATACAAGAGAAACATCTTCGCAATCTCTAGTTACTCTCAAATCATTAAACACATAATGACAAATTTCGCCCTTTGTCAAACCAATGTTTGCACCCTCAACGTTTTTGATGTGGGTGAGCAGGCGGAGAATGTATTGTGCGGGTTTGAAATGAATGCCCTGTTCAATCTGTTCCAGAATAGCATGGGACTTGATGTGTGCACCAGGATACTGGAACGAATACAAATATGTTTTGAAGAATGCAACCAGGTCACCATCTTCTGCGAGTTCTCTTGCTCGTCTGCCAGCCTCGGCAATATTGTTGTCGTTATGCTGAACAAACCCGAACAGAGAGGAAATTTCAGTTCTCCAGTTGTTAATGGTCTTTAATTCTTTGTGAGCATTGCCCGGATAACCATATATTGCTTGGTTTAATCTCTGGGCAAAATCTGCCTCTGACATCGGGTTGAGTTTTGCAATACTTTCCGCAACATAAATCAAAACATTCTCAACATCGTTCTTAAAGCGAGGTCTTGCATGGTGGATTCTAAAATAAAATTGTTCTGGTATCTCGTATTCCATTATTTGTCCTCACTTTCTAACAGTTTGAGAATTTGGTCTGCAATTCTCTGTGCCATAATCGGAGGGACAGCATTGCCAACCTGTCTGAACTGCTGAGTTTTGTTGCCTAAGAAAACAAAATCATCGGGGAAAGACTGCAATCTTGCACATTCGCGAACAGTCGGCACACGGTTGTACTTGTAATGGAAGTGGTGGCGGTGTCCAGTGTCAATGGTCGGTGCAGGTTTCTGACTGTGGAATCTGGTCCATGCAACATGGAAATTCCTTGATTCTCTAAATTCAGCAGGCAGGTCTTTATAGTTTCCGCCATCGGGAACAAGAGAAATAATGTGCTGAACCTTTTCGCTATGGGATGCAGCGACATGGTTGCGGACATCATCGGATTTCTCTCTCATAAGTTTTTGATAGGTATTCTGAGGAGCGGTTGCATAACCCTGGATATCCTCACCAAGGACATCAACAAGAGGAGGCAAGTCGCTCAATGCCATTTCACAGGTCACTTGTTCTGTCTGGATTGCCGGATATTCAAAGGCATTTTCTCCCTTAACACCGACAAACACAACTCTCTTTCTGTTCTGAGGAACACCATAGTCCGCAGCACATAGGATTCTATATTTTACCTCATAACCCATTTCTGCAAATGTTTTGATGATATTGTCCTTTACTTCGCCTTTGAACAGACCAACGAGCCCAGGAACATTCTCTATAACAAATGCTTTCGGTTGGATTTCTTCAACCAAACGAATGTAACTGAGGTACAGTTTATTTCGTGGGTCATTGAAATTGCGAGGACCAGACAAGGAGAATCCTTGGCAAGGAGGTCCACCAATAATGACATCTATTTTTTTACCACCAAGTAAAGGTGCAATATGGTCCTTATAGGTGATTTCGGTAATATCACCGCAGATAGATTTTGCTCCGTGGTGGTTCTTCTCAAAAGTCTCCAATGCTTTTGAATCGTTGTCTATGCCAAGCAAGACATCAAAACCGGCTCTTTCAAAACCATAGGACAGACCACCTGCACCGCAGAACAAATCCAAAACATTATATTTGTTCATTATTATTTCCTGCCTTTTTTCTCTTGTCTACGGGTTTTGCAGTATCAACAGGGATTGCCCATGCATCACCTAACTTAAAAACGCCAGGAATGCGACCTTCGGCACATAAAATCTGCACTCTGCGTTGTGATATTTGCCATAACTTTGATGCTTGGCTTGCAGTCATATATTGCATAATAAGCCTCCTATTATTCTACGGGGCGAATAATACGATCATTATAACACAAAGATAGAAAGAAATCAATAAGCCTTAATAAAATCATGCTGAAACTATTCTTTAGTCACGATGAAACTTTTCTCCCACAATGAAACTAATCTCCGTCACAATGAAATTAATCTTTACTGACAAAGTGTCAGAAATCCTTATGACACAAGGTTTTCGAGATATAGAAAAAGAACGAAAGTTGCAATACCAATGGTATCATAACTTTCGTTCTTTTCTGGTCGGAGTGGAGGGACTCGAACCCCCGGCATCCTGCTCCCAAAGCAGGCGCGCTACCAACTGCGCTACACCCCGATAATTATTAAAGTTATTTATAATTTAACCAAAGCAGGCGCGCATCCTGTTGCAACAAGTGGTTACTAGTATGCGTGAGGGAATTGCAACGGGCGGCAAATATTTTGCAACTTAATCATTATATACAATCCCGATTGCAATGTCAATCGAAAAAAGCAGATATTTGAAAAGGTTTTTCAGATATCTGCTTTTCTTTATGAATGGTTTTGAAAATTTAAGATGCGTTATCTGCAGCTTGCGGTTGCTGCCGTGCAAGCGTCGGCGGGAGAAGGGGAGGCTTCTGCGGTGTTATTCTCTTTTGCTGCGGTTTCTTCAATTTGTGCGGGTGGCTCTTTTTTCTGATTGCAGATGCCGATGATGACGGCAATAAACGCAAACATGATCGGTGTTGTGAACGGCTGGGCGAGGTTTACAAAAGCCTGCAGCCAGAATGCAACAAGACCCGAGAACAGGCCTGCGCAGAGCATGTTGCTTCTGCATTTGCGCACAGCGGCATGAATGACCGTGCCGATGAGTGCGATGTAGGAAATCATGCCGAAGATGCCGATGGTCAGCAGGTAGTGCAGGTACTCATTGTGTGCCTGGTCGAGCTTTTTGCCCTGGAAGGTTGCGCCGCTGACGGTGATTCTCTGCAGTGCCTCGGGACCGATGCCGAACAGCTTTTCTTTCCATGAGAATTCGCTGAACAGCTGTACGCACTGCTGCCAGATTTCACCGCGGTAGGAGCCCCACTTTGCGGTCAGCTCAAAATACGAATTATATCTGCCGATGCCGACGGTGTTTGCAAGCACGAAGCAGGCAAGCAAGCCGCTGATGCCGATGCAGAGTGTTGCAATGTGCAGTCTCTGCAGAATTTTTGCAGATTTCGGCACAAAATGCACAAGCAAAAACAGCACCAGACACATCGCAAGCACTGCGCCCGAAATTACGGGTCTTACGAGGATGGACAGCAGCTTGGAAATGGCAACATTTGTTACGGGTGCGGCATTGTAAATGAACATGAAGATCTGCGCAGACAGCACCACAAGGCAAACCCCGATCAGATATTTCTTGAGCTTGCTGACATCGTTATACAGGAACAGCGGAATGATGACAAGTGCCGACAGGAAGCCGACCACAAAGCTTTCGCTGCTTGTTACCATCATGCCGAACGAGCCGACCACAATGGCAGCTGCATAGGCCACGCGGCTGAAACGTTTTTCGGTCATGCAAAAGCCGCACAGCACGGGCGGGAACAGCAGGCACATATAGCTGCTGTAAAAATTGATATTGCCGATGGTGGAAATATAGGCCGACTGATTTGCCTTGGACAAGCGGCTGTAGAAGCCGAAAAAGTCAATATCAAAGCAGTTGAGCACACCCAATGTGCACACAATGCAGAAGGCCGCAGCACCTGCATACAAGAACAGACGCACGCCCTTGAGGTTGCGTGAAACAATGATGTAAAACAAAAAATAAAGCAGATAGGTGAAAGCACCCTGATAACGGGCATTTCCGCCGTACCACACATCACCGCTGTATTCCGAAAGCAGAGATGAAAGCAGGATAAAGCCGAGGAACACGGCAAAGGCCGCATCGGTCGGCTGCAGTGTCTTCAGACTTGCCTTCAGCGGTGTTTTTTCTTCCTTTTCCGCAAGAAAAACCGCACGCAGTGAAAATACAAACACGCACAGCAGGCTGACTGCATAAAAGAAAACACTCTTGGTTTGCGTGATGTTGTAAAAGCCTTTGGTGACGATCAACGGCAGGCCGAACAGCAGCAGGGCCGCAAACGGCTGTGCAGACAGTTGATGGGTGAAAAATACTTTCATTTTTTCTTTCAGCATACCGCGATCCCTCCTTTTTCAGCCTTCAGCGTATCAATTTTAACAAAATGCAGGTGCAATGTCAATCATTAAAAAAAGGATTCTGCAGGTGCCTGCCTGCAGAATCCCTGTATGCTGTTGCTTATACCTTACCGAGAACCTTTTCGTTGAATTTGTCGATGAGCAGCTTGAAGGTATTGATAATCTTATTGAAGAAATCAATGATGCTCTGGAAGAAGGATTCCACAAGGTTGTTTGCTTCTTCCGTGATTTCGATGGTTGTGCTTGCAAGTACAACACCGTCAACAACATAGTCGAAGGTTACGAAGCCTTCTGCAGAGCCTGCGGTGAAGGTCTTGCCGTCAAATGTGCCCAGGTCGGTGTCCTGCATAACGAGCTTGCCGCCTTCGGGAAGAGATGTTGCATAGCCGTTTGTATCGATACCCTTAACGGAAACGGTGAGGTTGGAGATGGGGGCTACCTTGCTGCCGGAGGTGAAAACGACATGGTCAAAGGTGCCTGTGGGCTGCAGATTGGTGCAGACAAGCAGAGAGTTGCTGACCTTTCTTTCATAGCCGTAGCTGGGGCTGTTTCTGCAATCGAGGCTGTTGGTGCCTTCGTGCTGTGCAAGCAGGGTGGAGGATCCGCCGCCGTCAAGCTCAAGTGCATCCACGCAGCCCAGTGCGATCATCATTTCGGCAACCTCAGGATAGTCCATACCGCAGGAGGTCGGATCCTGTCTGCCGTCAACAACGAACATAACAACCGTTTTGTCGGCCTTGATGCCGATTGCGGTTCTGGGGTTGAGCTTGTTTGCAGGTGCAACATTGACACCGTTTCTGACAAGAATATTGCCGCCTGAAACTGCTTCCTTGACATCGTCATCGGATGCGCCGCCTGCACGGATAACGGGGGTGCCGTCATTGAGAATTGCGAAGAAGGGTCTGCCGTTCTGTGCGTGGCCGACAACACCGTTCATAACAAGAATGCCGGAGGGCTCACCGGTTTCCTGGTTGTGGAAGTCGGCATTGATTGCACCGATAACATTGGTGCCGAGCACCTTTTCAGCTGCTTCTGCATGGGTGCGCACGGGTGTTTTGCCCCAACCGTTTGCATCGCCGTCATTGTAGCCTGCAATGATGGAAACGTTGGGATCATAGGGGTCAACCTCAAGCACGAAAACATCGTTGCGGTGGTCGCCCTTTGCATTGTTCACAACAATATCTCTTTCGGTAACACCGCCGATGAGGGTGTATTCCTTTTGTGAAACGATGTAATTCAGGGACATTTGTGATTCGTCAATGGCAGCAAAAACAGCAGGAACCAATGCTGCAGTCAGAAGCAGAATGCTCAGCAGAACAGCCAATGCTTTTCTTGTGGTTTTCATAAAATATAACATCCTTTCAAAATTATGGATAATAACATTTTATATGATACATGGTGAAAAGTCAAGGCACACCATGCAAAAAGTTGTACAATTTTGCTTAAATCTTTGTTAAAAGATGCTTGTTTTTTATTCTATTTATGGTATAATGGAAATGCATACTATTCTTAAAAAGGAGTGGCATTATGAAAAAGTTCAAAAAAGCAATGATTCTTGTTTCCGTTTTTGTTCTCATGGTCTGCTGTGCAGTGCTTGCTTCTGCAGCAAGTGACCTTGCACAGTTCGGTGTTGTTGCAGACGTCAACGGCACCTCTGTGCAGATCAACCATTGGGAAAACGAAGGTAAGCTCTATCTTTTCCTGCCTTCGGATGCAGACACCTCTGCACTCGAGCTCGAGCTGGATGCTGCAGTCAGACTCAACGGTAATGTTGTTGCAGACGGCGACACGGTTTCGCTTCCTGCAGGTACTTATACCCTTGCGACCGCAGCCAATACTTATACCCTGTATGTTCTGCAGTCTGCCAATGTTGCCTCCGTGCACATCACAACCGAATCGGGCTCCATGGAGTATGTGCATGCCGACAAGGCCAACAAGGAAGCTGCAGACATTGTTATCATCGATGACGGTGAAGTGATCGTTGAAGAGGAGCTTGAATACATCAAGGGTCGCGGCAATTCCACATGGAAATATGTCAAGAAGCCCTATAACATCAAGTTCGACAGCAAAATCAATCTTTTCGGCATGGGCAAGGCCAAAAAATGGTCGCTGCTTGCCAACTACAATGACGAATCCGTGCTGCGTAACTACATTGCTCTCAATCTTGCACAGGATGCAGGCATTGTTTACACCTCCGAGCAGGTTTATGTTGACCTTTACATCAATAATGAATATTACGGTAACTATACCCTGACCGAAAGTGTTGAGGTTGGTGAAACGCGTGTGGATATCAATGACCTTGAGGGCGATACCGAGGATGTGAACACGGATGATCTTGATTCCTATTCCCTCGGCGGTGCACAGGTCAAGGATTATGAAAAGCTCAAGGGCGGCACGCAGAAATGGGTCAACATCCCCAACAATCCCGAAAACATCACAGGCGGCTATCTGCTTGAGTGTGAGCTGCCCGTCCGTTATGTTGACGAGGTGTCAGGCTTCATCAGCAAGCGCAATCAGCCCATTGTTGTCAAAGCCCCCGAATATGCAAGTGAAGCACAGGTGAAATACATCAGTGCGCTGTATCAGGAATTTGAGGACGCACTGTTCGCCGAAAGCGGCTACAACAGCCTCGGAAAGCATTACACGGAATATATTGATGTTGAATCCTTTGTAAAAATGTTCGTTTTCCAGGATTATGTCAAGAACCTTGATGTCGGTCAGACCTCGTTCTACATGTACAAGGATGCAGACAGCGATGTATTTGTGGCTGCCCCCGTATGGGACTTTGACTATGCGCTCGGCAATGACTACAAGCTCAATGACGGCAATCTCAGCGATCCCGCGGGCTGGTGGGTCGGCATCCGTTTCTACAGAAGCGCCAATGACTCCAGGTATCAGCCCATCATCCTTGCTGCCCTGTTCAAGCATGATGAATTCTTTGCACAGGCTGTGGATGCATGGCAGGATACCTTTGCCCCCATTCTCACCGATGCTTACATTGCAGACATCAAGGCATTTTCGCAGGATCTGACCGCATCTGCCGTCAGCAATGCAATTCGCTGGAGCATTTTTGAAACCGCTACCTATGACGAAACCGCTGCAAAATACACTTCTTATGTGAACTCGGATGTTATTAAGTTCATGAAGACCAGAAGAAGCGAGTTCAACAGAGGCTATTCGGATACGGGTGTGCGTATTTTCTTCCATGCCAACGGCGGTGAGGGACAGACCTTCACAACAACCATTGCACAGGTCGGTGACAAGCTGACCCTGCCCAAAAATGCATTTACCAACGATTTCCTTATGTTTGACGGCTGGAATACCAAGAAGGACGGCAGCGGTACCTCGTATGCCAACGGTGCCACCATCACTCTTGCCGACACCCGTATTGATTTGTATGCACAGTGGAAGGAGCTTGAAACTCTGAATTTCTTTGCGAAAATCATGGAATTCTTCAATAATTTCTTTGAAAGCATCCGCAATTTCTTCGCAAATCTTTTCGGTTAAGAGGTAATACATATGATTCCCGAACCGCTTCGCACCGTTCTTACTCCGGGCTTCAAGGCCTTGTCCTTTGTCACCAAGCCTGTTTTCGGTGATTTTGCCGCCCCCTTGCGTGCGGAAGACCCCGAGCATATCCGTTTTAATTTCGCAGCCCTTGCCGATGTGCATGTGGATTGGAGAAGCTATCGTTGGCGCAGGCTCAGTGCTGCCTTGCGTGATATGGAAAACTCCTACACACCCATTGATGCGCTTGTTACCCTTGGTGACACCACCGACCACGGTGAACCTGACCATTGGGAAATGGCAGAGTGGATTTTCATGCACCACAAGCCTGCCAAGGAGCTCATTTTTGCCATCGGCAACCACGATACATGGACACACGAGGAAGAGTGCGGCAGAAAATTTGAAGATCTGTTCATTGAATATTCCGAAAAAATCTGCAACCGCAAGCTCGACAAGGTTTATTTCTATACCGAGGTCAAGGGCTATCCGTTCATTTCCCTCGGCAGTGAAAGCGATTGCCTGAATGCCGATATTTCCGACGAGCAGCTGCAATGGTTTGAAGCAACCATGGAAAAAGCCGCCGCTACAGGCAATCCCATTTTCGTGCTTTGCCATCAGGCACTCAATCAGACCCACGGTCTGCCGAAAACCTTTGACCGCAAGGAAGATTATAAGACCATGGACGAAGGCGGCATCGGCGATGCATCCGACAAGGTCAAGGCCATCATGAAGAAATACAAAAATGTGTTCTACATGAGCGGTCATTCCCACATGGGTCTCAACGGCAAATACACGCAGAAAAAGAAAGGCTACTGCACCATTGAGCACGACGGCAGCCTGCACCTGTTCAACCTGCCCTGCTTCATGTTCTGGAACCACCACGGCATCAAGTGGTGCGGACTTGGGCTCCAGTTTGAAGTGTATGACGAAAAGGTCGTTGTCCGTCCGCGCAGTTACGCAAGCCGCCTGTGGTACTCCATGTACCGCCAGGAAATTGCACTTGAAAAATAACCTATCACACGCAGGGGGCAGGTTTGTCCCTTGCGTGAATTTGTTTTAACAGGACACCGGAGAACGGTTCTTTTTCCTGTTTTTGAAATAAACGGAGGATTTGAAAATGTTAATGAATAGTAATGAATACTTGGACTTGGTTCAGATGGTCAAACAGGAAATCAGGCAAGCGCAATATAAAGCAACAGTGAGCGTCAATAAAGAACTGATTATGCTCTATTACGGCATTGGACGGATAATCAACGAGCATAAGTCTTGGGGCAATAAATTTATCGAAAATCTTGCCGCAGATATTAAGATTTCTTTCCCTGATGCAAAAGGATATTCTGTCCGGAATCTCAAATATATGGCAAAGTTTGCCGCTACCTATACAGATAAGGAATTTGTGCAACAAGCTGTTGCACAAATTCCGTGGGGACACACTGTAGTTCTCTTGGATAAGGTTTCAGATATCACTATGCGTAATTGGTATGTGGAAAAGACGATCGAAAACGGATGGTCACGAAATGTATTAGTGCATCAGATTGAAAGCGGACTTTATCAGCGGCAAGCCATTGCGGAAAAGATCAGCAATTTTGAAAACCGCCTTCCTGCACCGCAAAGTGAGTTAGCTGCGCAGACGATGAAAGATCCTTATATTTTTGATTTCATTCCGTTTAAAGAGGATATGATGGAAAGAGATATTGAACAGGCACTTGTAAAGGACATAACAAAGCTGCTTTTAGAGTTGGGTACAGGTTTTGCCTTTCTCGGCAATCAGTATCACCTCAATGTCGGCGGCGACGATTTCTACATTGACCTGCTGTTCTATAACCTCAATCTGCGTTGTTATGTCGTAATTGAGTTGAAAACAGGCGAATTTAAGCCTGACTATGCCGGTCAGCTTAACTTCTATCTTTCTGCCGTAGACGGTATTTTGAAATCCGAGCACGATAATCCAACGATTGGTCTGTTGCTTTGCAAAAGCAAAAACAACATTGTTGCGGAATATGCACTTAAAGATATGTCTAAACCGATCGGTGTCAGTGCATACAAGGTAACAAGCGATCTGCCCGAAAATCTGAGCAAGCAACTCCCGTCTGTTGAGGATATTCAAAAACACATTGCAAGCGAACAAAACAAAGGATAAATAAAACAGAATTTCACAGGGGAGGGAATCCTATGCATTTCATGATAACACTTTTCAGCGTAGGTTTAATTATAACCGTCGGCTCTGTTTTGTTTTCAAAGTTAAAAGCAAAAGGGCATTTTGTTTCTGCAAAAACGAAAAATCTTCAGACCGTGATGATCCTCTTGTTTGTGCTGATATCACTTTTGGTTCCCGTGGACAGCTTTGTGTTATCCTTTATGCCGATTGAAAAACAACTGGATTATTACATGACCGAACCCGTTGACTGCGTTGTGCAGGGCGAAAAAAGTGCCATCGGCATCTCTTTTGAAGAAGATACCCCGGAAGTGAAATTTATTGATAAAACACTGTTTCTTTGGCGACCGACATTCACGGACAGCACACGGTATTATTACAAAAAAGTGCCAAGCAACTCCGTTTTTCCAAAATATGAATACCGCATTGCGGTTTTCTCGACACTTACAACGAAGGAAAAATATGTTGCCGTTTCGTTTGCATCTGACGATGCCGTTTCGGTGTCGACTGCCGATCAGGCTAAATTTGTGCGCATAGACCATGCAAAAGGGCAGCAATATGCGTGTTCTTATGTTGCTTGTGTCGGCGAGGCATTTGAAATGCAGTCTTTGTTCATCAACGGTAAAACTGCCGAGGTTGAATAACACCCAAATTCACCATTTATATTTTTTTGCATTTTTTGTTAAAATCCTCACTTCTTTTTTGCACATTCTGTTATTTTTTTTATTACACAAAATGTGCTATACTGACAGCATAGAAAATATTTTCAAGCAGGGGGGGGGAGATACATGGATATCATACACAAGGCAGCATTGGGAGCATTGCTTTTATTTTTTCTTTTTACCTTTAGTATGTGTTTTAACGCAATCTTTATGGCAAAAGTGTATCGGCTCAACAGGTCAGGCAGGCAGGTTTTTCACAGCAAGAATTATCCTGAAGATTATATTCTGCCGCACAGAAAAATCAGAAAGCTTTTTAAAATGAAGCACGAAATGATTCCGAAATGGATGTATTTTCGTTTGTTGCTGGTGTTTCCTTATGTCGGCATTTTTCTGCTTGCATGTGTAATTGTTGTAATCGTTCTGTTGTCAGGAGATGTGGAGGTATTTATACAAACAAGCAAAGTTTTGTATTATTTTTACATAACTTTACTTGGCTGCTCACTCGCTCATTATTTGTTCAGTATTTTTAAAAACACCGATTACAAGCAAATGAAAAAAGACATGCAAGAAGCATTTTCTACAAAAAACAAACGCTCAATAAAAGATACAATAAGAATTCGTAAGCAAGCAAAGCAATTTCTAAAAGCACAGGAAAAAGAACGAGAAAACAAAAAGAAAAGATAACACTTTTTGTCCTGTGAAAGGAGGGAGTAAATGGATGAATTTGTCATAACTGCATTAGAAGTATATGCCGGCATTGCAGTTCTCGGTATATTACATATTGTAATAGGCGCAAAAAGGATAAACAGGCAGCTCCCGGGATTTCATCCGAAGTACTATCCGGACGGATATACAATTCCCCACCGCAGGGTCAGAAAAATACTGCACCTGAAAAATGAAATGATGCCGAAATGGATGTATGTATATATGCTGTCCTTTTTTGTGCACATTCCGCTGTTTATAGTAAGCACGGTGTTGACCCTTGCCGTGCAAAATGAACTGTTTGTTTCCGTTGTTGCGGTTTGCAATCTGGCTGTGATTCTCGGATTCAGGGTTTATTTCATTGTCTGGAATGTGAGATATATGATACCGACCCCGAAAGAACGCATACAAGCTCTTTGCAAAAAAATAAGAGAAAAGAAGTTTTCACAAAAAAGCTAACACGGATGAATTTTATCCCGTCGGAAAAGAAGGAAACCATGAAAAGAAAAATAAAGAATTATCTGTGTACAGCTTGTATATTGCTGTTTGCCGTATGGTTATTTGTGACTGCGTTTTACACCTACGGCAACATGACCGAAGAGAATACGCAAAACTGTGTTGTGGAAATTATGAATGCTGAAAAAGATGACACATTCAGAAAAACATGGCTCATTGTGCATACAGCTGATGGCGATGTGTTTTATTGCTTGGCATCTGCTTTGCCGAAGCCTGCCCGTGAAGCGATTGACCAAATGCTTAAAAATACAGTATTTCCTGCCTCAGCAACCGTTTCTTATACCATGCGGAAAGATTTGTTACCGACGAATTTTATAGAATTCACGGATTACAAACGGATGGTTTCTCTTTCGGTCAACGGCAATTGTGTAATCGGATTGGAGCATCTTAATCAGTACAACAGAAGCACTCGCATCGGTTTTGTGATTGCATCTGTTATCTGTCTGCTTCCCGGTATTGCTTTGGTTTTTCTGCAGTTACTTGCGAGTGGGTATATTGAACCTTGGAATTGGCGCAAAAACACGAAGAAAAGGAGAAAAACAGACCGATGAAAAAGTATATTGTTTTGCTTTTGATTCTAGTAATTTCGGCGCTGTGCGGCTGTGCGATTTTGGAAGAACCGACCGAGCCGACCGAACCGCCTGAACCCACCCTTTCCGTTGAAGAAATTGAAAAAGAAGAAAATGCCGTACCGAGAATCGGTTTTTCCACGACCGACAGTAATATTGAAGAAATCTTCACCGTTGAAGAATTGAGATCATGGCAGAATCCGTATGAAAAATACCGTTCTTGCGTGATGTTCGACACCCTTTCCGAAACCGAAAAAACAGCCTACCGTGCAATCGAATATGCAATGGCAAACTGTTATCAATATACATATTTTGATTACCGTCTGGGTATTTCCGTTGAGGATGCGGAAGAAGCGGTGCGTTATCTTGCACTGGATTCTCCTTTGCTGGAGCAGAACTTATTTAACATAGCATATCGTTCAACCGAATTTTATGACAAAACACTGCCCGACGGTTCCGTTATTAAAATTATGAACCACGGTGCTTGCGTTTCTGTTAAGAACTTCCGAAAAGATTTGTGGAATCAGAAACTGCTTGCCGTTGAAGAAGCGGAAAAAATACTGGCTTCTTTGAATCTGCAGGGAACGCAAGCGGAAAACGCAGAAGCCATTTATCGGTATGTTGCGCAAAACACAACGTATGATCCTTACAAAACCGAATTCGGCTCCTACACAGGTGACCTTGCTTCGTTTCTTTATGATACGATTGTGAATAAGGAATCTCACTGTGACGGTTTCACAAATGCGCTGGCACTGCTTTTTGAACTGGCAGGCTTTGAACAGGTTGAAAAAATCGGCAACGGACACACATGGAACTGTGTGAAAATTGATGACACATGGTATAACTGCGATGCCACCGCCGCAGACTTCATTCCTGCTGATTCCGACACCCCGGGAGCAGGTATGATGTTTGCATACGCTGATTATCTGCAATACAGCAAAATCATGTATGCAGACAAATATCCCGTTTGCGAAGAAGGTTTGTATATGCAAGCAGACGGATTTTTGACTTCCGAAGAGGACGATGAATTCTTTGATGCACTTTATGACGGACTTGCGGACCATGACTATGAATGGTCATTTGTGATTCTCGATTCATTCGATTATGACAATGCGGAGTACACATTAAGACAGGTTGTGTACTATACAGACACGTCTTTGATGATCAACTATTTTGATGTTATAGACGGTAAAACCGTTTTATTGGTTTATGCGGAAGACTATATTTAATCCATCCGAAAGGGGAATGAAAATGACACGGGAAGAAGAAAAAATCTTTGCAGGGGAGCTGTTTTGCCCCGGCGATCCGGAGCTCAAAGCCATCAAGCTGCGCACGCACAATCTCAATATCGACTACAACCGTCTGTATGAGCACGAAACCGAAGAGCGCAACCGAATTCTCGGTGAAATTCTCGGCGGTATCGGTGAGGGGACATTTTTGCAGGGGCCCATCACATTCCATTACGGCAAGCATACCACCATCGGCAAGCGCACATTCATCAATTTCAATTTCACCGTGCAGGATGATGCGCTTGTCACCATCGGCGACGACTGCAATTTCGGTCCGAACTGCACCATCGTAACCCCCATGCATCCGATGCTGCCCGACGAGCGCAAGGCTATGCTCGACAAAGACGGTAATGTAAAGCGGTTTTGCTATGCCAAACCCGTGCATATCGGCAATGACTGCTGGTTCGGTGCGAATGTGACGGTCTGTCCGGGTGTCACGGTCGGTAATAATTGCGTCATCGGTGCAGGCAGTGTTGTTACAAAAGATATTCCCGACAACTGCTTTGCCGCAGGTGTGCCGTGCAGAGTCATCCGCGAGCTTTCCGAAGCGGACAGCATGATTCACAAGCCCGACATCCTCGGGGAGAATCAGGTTATAAAATGAAGCAAACCGGGTGCTGCCACCCGGTTTTTGTGTGATAAATTATGGTTTATCGGTCTGTTTGCAACAGACCGAAATGCAAAATGCAGGAATGCAAAATGCAAAATTATCGGAATGGCGTTGCCATTATAGTAG
>JAZOWJ010000342.1:0-4529 GCA_045659125.1 Acutalibacteraceae bacterium | reverse complement strand
GATTTTTACAGCGACAACCACCCCCAGCCCCAGCATTGCGATGAGTTTTGTCCGGGCAAGCATTCAAGCGAGCTGCTGACGGATGCGGCCATTGATTTGCTGCAGCAAAACGCAGGCAAGGAAAAGCCGTTCTTCATGTATTTAGCCTACCTTGCACCGCACGACCCTCGCACCATGCCCGACCGGTTCCGTCAGATGTATGACCCCGAAAAAATCACCCTGCCGCCCAATTTTCAATCCGTCATCGACACAAACTATCCGCTGATGGTGCACCGTGACGAGCATCTTGCCGCATATCCGCGCGAGGAAGCAGAAATAAAGCGCCATATTGCTGAATATTATGCCATGATCACGCATCTCGATTCCGAAATCGGCAGGCTGCTCGATGCCCTGCACGAATCGGGTGAGGAGGACAACACCATCATCGTTTTCACAGGCGACAACGGCCTTGCCGTCGGTCAGCACGGCTGGCTCGGCAAGGAGGACATTTATGAGCACGGGGTGCGCATTCCGCTGATTCTGGCAGGTCCCGGCATTGCGCAGAATGTGCGCAACGAGGCGTATGTGTATCTGTATGATGTTTTTCCGACACTGTGCGAATTAACAGGCATTACAAAGCCCGATTCCGTGGATGGCAAAAGCTTTGCGCAGCTGCTTGACAACAACCACGGACAGCATTTTCGTGATGAATTGTATCTGATTTTTGACCAATTTGTGCGCGGTGTCAAGGATGACCGCTACAAGCTTATTGAATACCGCAACGGCGATGCGCAGGAGGACAAGTGGACATTCCTGTATGACCTTGCAAATGACCCGTGGGAAACCGAAAACCTTGCAAATGACGAAAATTACAAAGACCTTGTCGCCGAAATGCGACAAAAAATCCTCGCCCACCGTGACGAATGGGAAGAGCAAGCCCATCCGTGGGGCAAGGATTTCTGGAGCAGATTCTGATTCCGCAGAGAGGTATGCATACATGAACAGACCCTATATTATTTGCCACATGGTCACATCCGTTGACGGCAAGGTCACGGGAGACTTTTTGTCCGACCCTGCCTGTGCGCCTGCCTGCGAAATTTATTATGGCATCAACCGCAGTCTGCCATCCGACGGCTTTATCTGCGGCCGCGTGACCATGGAAGGCAGCTTCACAGGCGGCTACAGCCCCGATTTGTCGCAATACAAGCCTGTGCATCACGACGGCGACCGCAAAATGGATTATATTCTTGACGAGGAAGACATGAGCGGCTTTTATGCCGTTGCCTTCGACCCCAAGGGCAAGCTCGGCTGGAAATCCAACCGCATCATCGACCCCGACGGCGACCCGGGCTATGACAATGCACAGATTATCGAGGTGCTGACCGAGCAGGTTGACAAGCGGTATTTAGGATACCTTGAAAGCATGGGAATCCCTTATATATTCGCAGGAGCAACCGAAATCGATGTGCCCCTTGCACTTTTCAAGCTGAAAACAATTGTCGGCTGCAGCACCCTGCTTTTAGAAGGCGGCAGCATTATAAACGGCTATTTTCAACGAGCCGACGCCATTGACGAGCTGAGCCTTGTTACAGCGCCGCTGATTGCAGGCAAGGACGGCAAGCCGCTGTTTTTCGACAGCATTCCCGCCGCCTTTGAACTTGTGAAAGCGGAAACCAAAAACGGCAACCTTGTTTTGAATTATAAAAAAAATATTCTATATCAACCCCCCGTCCCCCAATCTTGGGGGTGAAAAGGTGTTTTTTGTTATATGCAAACTGCTCACAATCGCGAGCAGTTTCCTATATAATAAAAAGAAATAACCGCAAAAAAATGAGCCTCCCTGCATCGCTTGATACAGGGAGGATGTGTTTTTTTTAACATGCAGCACGAACTGCGAGGCTACAGAAAAGGCCGATTGCGCTCATTTCTTTGCTTTGGGCAAGCCCCATGCCCCCAAGGCAACAATCACAAGTCCGATTGCAATTACAGCAATCACCCCTGCCGTGCCCATCGGTCCGCTGACCGTGATGGCTGTCGGTCCGTCCGCACCGCCGATGATGCCGACAGAGGCAGCCGGGGACACCGCAGTTGCAAGTCCCGCAATCAGCATTCCTGCCATACCAAGCAGTACAACCCCACCGACAACAACAGCTAAAACAGATATTACCTTCTTCATGGCTACACTCCTTTGCCGATTTTAGTCTTTTTTAATAGTAGCACACAAGCATAAAAAAATCAATCCCAAGGCATCCCCTCAACAGTACAAGGTAAAAAAAGACAACGGCACCTTTTTTCATGGCGGAGGTGTGTGGCTCCTGTCCGAGCAAGATTTGTTTCGGAATTTGTTCATTCCGTTGATTAAAAGATTACACTCAAAGTCCGTGAGCTTCAGTTTAGTTTTCTTATTAAACATAAAAATGACCTCCTTGTATTTGGTAATACCATTTTACAAGGAGGTCTGTGTTTTGTCGAATGTGTGGAAGAGGAGAAAAGTTTATTAAGCCTCAAGTTTGTATTTTTCGATTGAGTTATATAAAAAAATATGGTATAATATATAATGACATTTTAATTTATATTCAATAGCAATGTTTTCTCTCTTATACACGTTAATATGAAGGAGTTGGAAAAATGTCACAAGAGCTACAAACAATTTTACTAAGTTTGATTACAAGTTTAATTGTCAGTTTAATTACATTTATTCTAGGTTTAAAATCAGGAAAAAATCAAACAGACAGAGCAAAGTTACAAACCTTATACAAAGATTTGTATAGTCATTTTTCAGATTTAGAAAATGCCGTAAAATGCAATAATCCGAAATCGTATCAACATTATAAAAAAGTTGAAAAGGGCATGTATTCGGTAGAATACTATCCGCCAGTAAAAGAAATGAAAAGAACTGGAGAGATATTATTCATAAAAAAGGCATTAGCAGAAGAAGCGTTGGAACTTGAAAAGCAATTTATGAATTATTCAAACGATTTAAATCATTTAATTCCTAAATTACATGAAGTGCTTATTTCTAACTTAGACTTATATCAACCTGGATACAAATTTAATTGTTATCGAGGTGATGCCAATGACAAATCTCATTTTGAATCGGCAAATCCAAGCAATTGTCGAAGTTTTCGTCCTAAAAATTATCGAGATTTAATAGATCGGCAAGCAATAATCGCATTGTTTAAAGAATTAGATATTGATCGTACAACAGCGGTTGAATTTACATCTGGAGATAATCCGATAAGCTATTCCGCTAAATTATATCCATTAGGAATTAACCTTGATGTTGATACATATTTGAATCTAATCTTTTCTGAATTCGAGAAAATACCCGAATTTAATGAACTATATCAGCGAAAAGAAGAGTTAGTTAAGAAAGCGAATAAAATATGTGATAAATTAGCGAAAAAAGCCAAGGAGCCCACGAGTTTTTGGGAAACGATGTTTGGCGCATTCGGAGATATGTTTCACTAATAACGTTTAAACTATAACAAACTCCTCATACGAAGAAACGTATAAGGAGTTTGTTTGTTTTTTTGACTTACATCTTTAATTTGCTATAAGATAAATATTATTACTATCAAAGCAAATATCTGTTGTCTGATTATATACAAAAATCAAATCATCCATCTTCTCAGTGAATAAACTTGTTCCCGGATTGCTCATTTCTGCAAAGGCGGCAATGCTGTCTGTTTCAATTGCTTTAGCCTTGTCACTAACATGCTCTCCGGCTTCCTGTAAGCGTTCATCAATCTGACCGTCTTTGATTTTTGGAATACTGCCGATAAATTTGCCGACAGCCTTGCTTGTAGCACTTACACCTTTTAACAAATTAGATTCAACGGATGATTTTTCCATACCCTCTAAATATATAGAACATTCACCATAAATATCTCTGTAGGCAAATGATAGCTTTTGGATTTCTTCTTTGATTAAAAGAATATTCTCTTCTTTAAAGTTCCCGCTTAACATAATTTCAATCAACGAAGACATTGAGAATGTGAACAGCGATAATCTGTAATACTTGAAGTCTTTCATCAGCTCATCAAGAGTGGTTTTAATCTTATTCTGTAAAACCAATAACTTTTTCTCTTTTATCACATCCCGTACTTTCTTCTGATATGAAACCATATTCTTTCTTGCAGTACGCTGGATATCAATAACCATTTTGTGGTTGCTCGAAATGAACTGCTCATTGTCCCAATTGTGCTTGTATTTTTCGATGATGTTTGAAAGAGTTTCAATATCTGCTTCAATTTCTGATTCCTTTTCAATTTCAAGGAATGAGAGAATTTTCTTTTGCATTTCCGCTATGTTGCCAAGCTGTTGCTCAATAGAGAATAATGCAACTGCCATCATCATTGTTGCAGGGTCAATCGGCATTACCATTGAGTTTGTAGATTGGAGGGACTCTACCTTTTGCAGTTGTGCAAGCTTATTGGAATTTTTAAATGAAGGCCAAAAGTTACCACTTTTTGCTGCTTTTAATGTATCACCAATTACGGCATTTGGAATTCTGTATAAACCTTCAGCAGCAACTGTAGATGTTTGTG
>JAZOWJ010000341.1:0-5548 GCA_045659125.1 Acutalibacteraceae bacterium | reverse complement strand
GCCAATGCTGCCAATAATCAGCCATGTTGTAACCGCAGAACGGAAGCATAGCCATGGGATCGCGACGAACGACACCAACAGCACCGGTAGCAGCAGCTGTAGTTTCGGGAGCCATGATAGAACCGACAAATACACCATTATTCCAATCACGGGACTGATATACCAGCGGAGCGAGCTTTGCACGTCTGCCGCCGAAAACGATAGCAGAAATCGGCACACCCTGCGGATTTTCAAATTCACTGCTCAGGCAGGGACAATTTACTGCAGGTGCAGTAAAGCGGCTGTTAGGATGAGCGCCCTTTTCAGTGCTTTCTTTACCGTTCCAGGGATTACCCTTCCATTCCACAGCATTTGCAGGAGGATTCTTGTCGAGACCTTCCCACCAAACAGTGTTGTCATCAAGATTCAGAGCAACGTTGGTGAAGATAGTGCCCTGCTTTGTGGAAGCAAGTGCATTGGGGTTGGATTTATCATTGGTACCGGGAGCAACACCAAAGAAGCCGTTTTCGGGGTTAATAGCATACAGTCTGCCGTCATCACCCTTGCGGATCCAGGAGATGTCGTCACCTACGCACCATACCTTGTAGCCCTGTGCAAGATAGCCTTCGGGCGGAATGAGCATAGCGAGATTGGTCTTACCGCAAGCAGAGGGGAATGCAGCACAAATATAACGTACTTCACCCTTGGGATTCTGAACGCCGAGAATAAGCATATGCTCAGCCTGCCAGCCTTCTTTCCAGCCCTGATAGGATGCAATACGAAGTGCAAAGCACTTTTTGCCGAGAAGAACGTTTCCGCCATAACCGGAGTTAACGGAAATGATGGTGTTGTCCTGCGGGAACTGGCAGATATAACGCTTTTCTTCGTCAATATCGCAACGGCTGTGGAAGCCTCTTACCCAGTCTTCGCTGTCACCGAGCACATCAAGAACAGCCTTACCGACTCTGGTCATGATAGCCATGTTAAGAACAACATAAATGCTGTCAGTCAGCTCGATACCTGCCTTGGAGAAACGGGAGCCGATGGGGCCCATGGAATAAGGAATGACATACATGGTTCTGCCGACATAGCTGTCACGAGAAATATCATAAAGCATCTTGTAGCATTCATCGGGATCCATCCAGTTGTTGGTGGGGCCTGCTTCTTCTTTTGTCTTGGTGCAGATGAAGGTTCTGTGCTCAACACGAGCAACGTCATTCACTGCAGTTCTGTGAAGATAGCAATCAGGGAGAAGCTCTTCGTTGAGCTTGGTCAGCTCACCGGTAGCACAAGCCTGTGCGCGAAGCTCTTCAATCTGTTCCTTGCTGCCGTCGATCCAGACAATATTGTCGGGTTTGACAAGTTTGACCTTGTCGTCGATCCAATCAAGGATCGATTTGTTGGTGGTTAATGCCATGTAAATTTCTCCTTTATCAAGATAAATTTTTTTCAATTCAATATACCATAACTTACATACTCTTGTCAATCACTCAAGCGGTAAAATTGCAGTAATATTATCAATTTCGCATGTTGCTTTCGCATTCAGTGTCAAATCTGCAAGATGTCCTGCGTTATATTCATAAAAAGCCTGTGCACCAACCATAGCAGCATTATCACCGCAAAGATTCAAAGTCGGATAAAATAACTGCACACCTTTTTTATCACACAATTTTTGCATTTCACTGCGAAGAACGGAATTTGCAGAAACACCGCCTGCCAAAACAAGCTTATCAAAGCCGAATTCATCGATTGCCATTTCTGTTCTTTGTGTCAGACAATGAACAACTGCATGAAGATAGGAAGCAGACAAATCTTTAATATTAACTGCTTCGCCCTTTTGCTCTGCATTGTGCAAAAGATTGATAACGCTTGTTTTCAAGCCGGAAAATGAGCAATCATAAGGTGCGTTATCCACCTTCGGATTCGGAAATGAAAATGCTTTAGGATTTCCGCCGACTGCCTCCTTGTCCATGTGCAAACCACCCGGATAGGGTAACCCCATTGCGCGGGCGGGTTTATCAAGTGCCTCCCCTGCTGCATCATCACGCGTTGCACCGATAATTTCAAAATCAGTATAATCATTCACTTTAACAAAGGATGTATGACCACCGGAAACGACCAATGCAAGAAAAGGCGGCTTCAATTGCGAATGACAAACATAATTGGCAGCAATATGTGATCGAAGATGATGAACCGGAATCAATGGTTTATCAGCTGAAAATGCCATTCCCTTTGCAAAATTGACGCCAACCAACAATGCACCGATAAGACCGGGGCAAGCTGTAACAGCAATTGCATCAATATCACGCAGGGTTACTTCAGCTTCTTCAAGTGCGGAGGTTACAACTTGTGAAATTGCTTCACAATGTCTGCGTGAAGCAATCTCAGGCACAACACCTCCATAAAGTTTGTGCTCTTCTACCTGTGAAGCGACTATGTCAGATAAAACCACCCTGCCGTTTTCAACAACAGCTGCTGCTGTTTCGTCACACGATGATTCAATACTTAAAATTTTCATTTTTATTCCTCATTAAATAACAATGTATACAGATATGCATCTTCTGTCGGCTTTTTGTAAAAATCGCACCTGTTTCCTGTGCGAACAAAACCGTTTCGCTCATACAATGCAATAGCTTTTGCATTAGAAGCACGGACTTCAAGACCGATAAAAAGTGCATTTTGTGATTGCGACTGTTCTATAAGATGAAGCAACAAAGCTTTTCCGAAGCCGTAACCTTTATAATTATCATCTACTGCGATGGTATACAGATTGATCTCATCACAGATATTCCTTGCTACATAATAACCAACCACCCTGTTGTCAGCACAAACAACATAAAACAGTGTCGATTTGTCACTCATAGCATCTAAAAATGACTTTTCTGACCATGGTTCGGAAAAATTATCTGCTTCAATCTGCGCACAAACAAGTGCATCTGCCGATGAAGCAGCTTTTATATCATAAACTTTCATATTATCCTTTTGCATCATACCATGTTTTGCCGATATTAACATCAACGCAAAGCGGCACAGCAAGCTGCATTGCATTTTCCATTTCTTCTTTGAGAATTGCGGCTGCCTCATCAGCACATTCCAACGGTGACTCGAGAATCAGCTCGTCATGCACCTGCATAATGAGTTTTACATCAGGTAAATCCTTTTTCAATCGGTTAAAGACGCGAATCATTGCTATTTTTATAATGTCAGCCGCGGTACCCTGAATCGGCATATTTCTTGCAACGCGTTCACCGAAAGCACGAAGCATACCGTTCGAAGAGCGCAATTCAGGCAAATAACGCCTTCTGTGCAAAAGCGTTTCGGAATATCCGCATTCCATTGCCGATTCAATACACCGGTCCATATAAGAAGCGACACCGTGATAATGCGAAAGATAATTTCTAATATACTGATCTGCCTCACGTCGTGTTACACCGATATCCTTTGCAAGAGAAAATGCGCCGATACCGTAGACAATACCAAAATTTACTGCCTTTGCACGAGATCGCATCAAAGGTGTTATCATATCAATCGGCATATTGAATACCTGAGATGCAGTAACTGTGTGAATATCAACATCGTCACGGAATGCTTTACACATATTTTCATCACAAGCAGCTGCTGCAAGAACACGCAATTCAATCTGCGAATAGTCAGCATCAATCAGCACATTTCCCTTATCCGCCTTAAAGAATTTGCGCATTTCTCTGCCAAGCTGCGTGCGCACAGGAATATTCTGCAAATTAGGTTCAGAGGAAGAAAGTCTGCCGGTTCTGGTTTCTGTTTGATTGAGTGTTGAACGAATACGTCCATCCGAATCAATAAGCTTAAGCATTCCCTCACAATAAGTGGATCTCAATTTAGTGAAGGCTCTGTAATCAAGAATTTTTTGAACTACAGGCCATTCAGCAGACAATGATTCCAGAACTTCTGCATTTGTTGAATAACCGGTTTTGGTCTTTTTGCCGTGAGGCAACTGCATTTTCTCAAACAGTACCTCACCGAGCTGCTTCGGAGAGTTGATATTGAATGAACAACCTGCTTCTTCGTAAATTTCTTTCTCAAGCTTTTGTATTTCATCCAGTAAGGACACGCCAAAATCAGTAATGCCCGCAGAATCGACACAAAATCCGACAGATTCCATTGAAGCCAACACGCGGCTGAGAGGCAACTCAATATCGTTCAAAAGTTCAATCTGATCATTCTCTGTAAGGCTTGCGGTAATTTTATCACAAAGACTCAAAAAGCAAGCTGCATCTACAAGTTCAATCATGCTGTCACTGCTATTTTCAGACTCATTTACAACTGTGACCGGCGAAATATTCATTGTGATGCACTGCGTTTTGATTGAATAATCAGTTGCATTGGGGTTTATAAGATAACCGCCCAATTGAACATCCATACGAATGTTCTTTATCATAATGTCATTTTTCAAACACCATTTGTGCAGCTGCTTGGAATCGTAAACATATTTTGCTATATTGCTATCTTCAAGCAATGCCTTGAATTCTGATTTAAACAGCAGGTTTTGCGTATCACATTTACAAATACTATCTTCAAAGCAAAATATAATTTCTGCAATTGTTTCATCTTCAAATATGCTCAAAAAAGCGGCTTTTTTCTCATTTTTACACCGTTTTAAAATATCGGATATATCTGCAGCAACAACATTAACAGATTGTTTTTCTTCAGATAAATCTGTATTTTCCTGTATTGCTTCAAGTCCGAGCTTTTTTATAAATTTCACAAGCTCATGCTTTGCAAGCAATTTATAGAGCAATGCCCGGTCGGGCTGCAGTGATTTATATTTATCAGGATTGTTCTCAATCGGTACATGCAAGCAGATTTCGCCAAGCTGACGGCTCAGAAATGCGCTTTCTTTGCCTGCTTCAAGCTTCTTGAGCATATTTTCTGTCATCTTAAGTGTATCGAGCTGTTCATACAATTTTTCAACACTTGAGCACTGCTTGATTAAATCACCGGCGGATTTAGGACCAATGCCGGGAACACCCGGTATATTATCAGATGTATCACCCTGCAAGGCCTTAAGCTCAATCATCTGCCAAGGCTCTACACCATATTCCTCCATCAGTTTCTGTGGTGTATAGTGTGTAAGAACAGTCTGTCCACCTTTGGTTGCTGTCAATAAAACAGTAACATTGTCACGAACAAGCTGCAAGGAATCACGATCCCCTGTTGCAATATAACAATGATCATTTTCCGTACATCCTGCAGATAAGGTTCCGAGAATGTCATCAGCCTCATAGCCTTCAAGTGAAATAACATGATAACCGAAAGCACGCAGCAATTCCTTTACCGGCTCAAGCTGTTCGTGCAATTCAGGAGGCATACCTTTTCTGCCTGCCTTATATGCATCATACATTTTATGTCTGAATGTTGGTGCCTTCAAATCAAAAGCGACAGCAACACCATCAGGCTCAACAGATTCCATTAAGGAAAAAAGCATATTAAAAAATCCGAAAATCGCATTTGTGTAATGACCGTCGGTAGCAGTCAGCAGCTTTATGCCATAAAAGGCACGATTGATAATACTGTTTCCGTCTACAACAAG
>JAZOWJ010000340.1:0-8893 GCA_045659125.1 Acutalibacteraceae bacterium | reverse complement strand
CCTGTAAGATCGAAAATAATCGGCTTGTGCTTGACGGTACGGATGAGAATGATATACCTTTGCATTTCTCACTTTTTTTGGATGATATATTGCAATGTTTTAATGATGTTGCAAGCAATGAATTTTAAGCAAAATGAAACCGCACAGAATCAGAATGGTTCCGTGCGGTTGTTTTTTATTCGTTGATTACCTTGCTGAAAAGGCTAAGGTTTTCTTTGTCTGTCAGGCAGAATTCTTTAAAGTTCTGATTTTTGTCGAAGAACCAAACCTCGCCGCCGTCATTGCCGTGCATGGTGCTCCATTGTCCGTCTTCATAGATGAGTGCTGCACCGTTGTCACATGCTGTGGCTGACAAATCCTGTTCGGCAACACGGACGGAAAACTTGTGCCAGTTTTCGTTTTCGTAATGCGGACAATGGCAACCGGGAAGAATACCGATGCAATCCACAAAGATAAAAGAGTGGTCTTCGGCACAGTCGTCGTAACCGCGTTCAAACCAACACATCGCCCCGGAACTGTAACCCGACAAAACAATCCCTTTTTCAAAAGCCTGCTTGAGATAGATATCTGCTTTGCTCTTTTTGAATGTGTCCATTAAAAATGCAAGATGACCGCCGCCGGCATAAATAATATCCGCACCGAGGATGGTGTCTTTTATGTATTCTTCAGGCAACGATTCATCGGAAAGGCATAAGACGGTTACGCTGCATCCGACTTCTTTGAGCATGAAGATTTCGCCGTCATCTTCGCTCCAGTTATCAAAGCTTGCCGTTGGCAGAAAAACCGCTTTCGGATTTTCCTTGCCTGTCATTTCTGCAATTTTCTCAAAGATATTCTTAATTTCGCCGTCGCCGTACCAGCCACCGCCGATTGCTACGATTTTTCCCATTGTTTAATCCTCCGGATTGATGATTGCATCGGTAAAAAAATGTGCCTCGTCTTTATCATGCGTAATCAGAAGCACCGTTTTACCTTGTGTCATTTCTTTTACGGTCTGCATGGTCATTGCTTTTGTTTGTTCGTCAAGACCTTTGAACGGCTCATCGAGCACAAGAAAATCATATTCCGCGCACAAGGCTCTTGCCAATGCAACACGCCTTTTCATGCCGCCGCTCAAATCACGCACCTGTGTTTTCAGATCTTTTTCAAGACCTAATCTGCACAGCAGGTTTTTTGCCATTTCTTTATCCTTTTTATTTTTGCACACTGCCTGCACATTTGTCAGGGCAGAATAGTTTTCACTCAATCTGTCCTCCTGAAAAACGGCACTTTTTCTCTCGGGCAAGCCTGTTATTGTGCCGCTCTCTGCTGTTTCAAAACCGAGCAGAATGTTCGCAAGTGTTGTCTTACCGATGCCGGAAGCACCCATCAATGCAGTGGTTTTGCCTTTTTCAAGAACAGCGCTGAAATTTAAAAGCACCTGTTTTTCTCCATAAGCTTTGCAAAGGTCGGAAATTACAATATTCATATTCTTTTCTCCAATCCTGCAAAAATGACCTTGAGTAATAATAAAAACAGTTTTTCGATGCCGACACTTAATAAAACGATTATCAGTGTCCATGCAAATAAGTCCTTCGAGTCAAAATACAGCTTCGCATAATAGAGCATTTCGCCGATAGAATCCTTCGGAATGCCGATAACCTCGGCTGCAATGCCGGCTTTCCATGCAAGTCCCATGCCTGTTGAACAGGCTGAAATTAAAAACGGTTTTATAGCAGGCAATCGCACAAGCAGGAAGCGCCTGAAGAATGAAAAGTGAAACAGCTCTGCACATTGCAGCATCTTCGTGTCTGTGGTTTTATAACCCTGTAAAAGATTGTTGTATAATATCGGCAGTGCCATCAGGAACGAAATGAAAATTGACAGCTTGTTACCGCTGAGCCATATAAGGCTGATAACAATAAAAGATGCAACCGGAACCGTTTTGACCGTCAGTAAAAACGGACGGAAAAAGATTTCGAGAACAGGGAATCTTCCTGCGGCGGCAGAAAGAAAGATTGCACAGCCAAGTGCAAGAAAGAAACCACCCACGATGTGTCCTGTTGAACGAAAAACGGTCGTTAAAAAAGTTTCTGATTGCAGCAATTCAAACACTCGTTTGAGCACTTGCAGGGGAGATGCAATCAAAACATCCGCATCAATCCAAAGCGATGCCGCCTGCCACAGAAAAATGGCAAGCAGCACCGCAAATGTATTGAGTATTATTTTTTTTACATCAATAGCAGAAGTCTTCACCGGGGAGATTTCCTCCGATCGAGGCAGGATTTTGGTTGTAAAGAATGGTAAGATAAGAAGTCAGCGCTTCTTTCATTTCTTCGCCGTCAAGGAAAACAATATTGCACTGCGGAATGGCTTTCTTTGCAACGGCTGCTGCGAAGATGTCGAACTTTTCAACAAGCACGGCAGCATCCTCCACATTGCTGTTTACATAATCAACGCTGTTTTTGTATTCTTCAAGGAATGCGGCAACAGCATCGGCATTGTTTTCAATAAAGTCATTTCTTGCAACAACAACACCTGTAACGAGCTTGCTGCCGTTGTCAAGCTTGTTCCACTCGTCATTGAGATTGATTGCTGTGCGAAGTCCTTCGACCTTACCTGCAGCAACGGTTACGTAGGGCTGAGGGAGCAGGGCAATGCCTTCATCTGCAGTTGCAAGCACACTCACGATTTCAGTAGCTTCGCTGCGGAATTCAATTGTAACATCATTGTCAGGATCAATGCCGTTTTCGGTCAGCAGATAGCGCAGACTGTATTCAGGGGTTGTGCCTTTGCCTGTTGCGTAGATGGTCTTGCCTTTCAGGTCAGCAAGGTTGTTGACGGATTCACCTTTTTCAACAATATAAAGAACGCCGAGAGTGTTGACTGCAAGAACGCTGACTGCACCGTTTGTTTTGTTGTAAAGAACACTTGCAAGGTTTGCGGGGACAGCGGCAATATCAAGCTCGCCTTTGATGAGCTTGGGGGCGATTTCATCAGCTGTGCCTGCGATGGTGAAATCATAGGTATTGGTTTGGGTGTTGTCTTCCATGATTTTGACCATACCAATGGAGGTCGGACCCTTCATGCCTGCAACACGGATGGCAGTCACATCAGAGGGTGTTACATTTTCAACAGCATCTGCTGGTGTAACGGCATCAGAAGGGGTAACAACATCGGAATCCGATGCTTTTTCGGTGGGATCGTTTGTTGTCTGTGTGCAGGCTGCAAATGCAGTCAGTATCAGAGCGAGTGAAAGGATAAGTGCTACATACTTTTTCATGTTTTTTTCTCCTGTGTTTAAAATTTTTACAGCCTTATTTTAACAGGTGAAAATTAAAAAGTATGTTGCATCTGCAACAAAATAGAAATTTATTTTCTGATTAAAGTTATAGTATTTTTATCAATGGTAATAATGTTTTCTTTCTGCATCTTGTGCAGCTCGCGTGAGAGTGCGCTTCTTTCCGTGCCGATATAAGATGCGAGTGATGCACGATCCATGGGCAGGGTAAAGGTTGCACTCTGTGCTCTGACAGCGCATTGTGAAAAATAAGTAATCAGCTTTTCGCGGATTGTAAATTTGGACAAAACCTGAATACGGTGGTTCATTTCCAAAGCTCTGTTTGCAAGTAATGCAATAAAACGGTTTCGTAATTCGCAGGTCAATGCACAATTGCAATCCTGCTTTATGACATCGCAATGCAACCACAATATTTCAGTGTTTTGATTTGCTGTTATGTAAACAGGCTCATTTCTTTGAAGAAAGCACATGGATTCTCCGAATGTTTCACCCTTTTGAGCACTGCTCATAACAAGGCAATTTCCGTCAAAGTCATCCATATAAACCGTAATGCTGCCGCCGAGAACAAGCCCGAATGCGGGCAGTCTTTTGTCGGCATTTTTTATGCATTCGTTTTTGTTGTAGTTCTCCTGCCTGGCAGAAAAAACGGTCAGCGCCTGCTGAATTTCATCAGCATTCATACCCGTGAATAATTTAGTATCTTTTAAATTTTCATATAATTGCATGTTGATCCCTCTTAATCATTATTTTACATTTTTGTTATTTTGTCAATACATATTCTTGCATTTTCGGACTTGTTATGGTATATTGATTACAATAATTATACGGAGGTTTGCAGTATGTTTTCTTTCTCTAAAAAAATCATTGTTTTCTTCATGTGCCTTGTTCAGATGATTATTCCTTTCATCTATACACTCGGCAGCAATGCAGAAGCCAACTTCTCACAATGGTCCAAGGAAGATGTGTATTCCGTTGAGAATACCATTGTTCTTGAGAAGTCTGAAGGCGAAGATTTTGTTGTTTTGAATCTTACCGACATTCAGCTTGGTGAAGGCGAAGCGCTCACAACCAACAGTGACTTTTCATTTGATCTGATTGATGAGCTTGTAAAAAGAACCAATCCGGATCTCATTGCTGTTGCAGGTGACAATCTTCTTGGCTTTGTCGGCAGCTATTCGACCATTGAAAAACTTTCTTCTCTCGGCATTCCGTATGCTATTGTTATGGGTAACCATGACGGTCAGGATACCATTACAGAGGATTGGGCTGCTTATCTGGCTGCAAATGCAGAAAACAGCCTGTTTGAATTCGGCCCCAAGGATATGGGCTACGGTAACTACATCATCAACATCAAGCAGGGGGACAGCATCGTACATACCCTTTATATGATGGATACTCACGATCATGCTGAATTCACAAAAGAAGACGGCACTGTTGTTGAAGGCTACGACCATCTTTGGGATAATCAGCAGGAATGGTACAGATGGGCAGTAGAAGGTCTTGCTGCAATTGAAGGCAAAACCGTGCAGAGCACTGCTATTTTCCATATTCCCGTTTATGAGTACACGCAAGCTTATGAAACAGCTTTTGATGCTGCTGCAAATGCTTATAAGCCTGAATATGCTGACACCTGCTTTGGTATCAGAGGTGAGGGTGTCTGTTCCGCACCTGTAAACAACGGCTTTTTCTCGCTCGTCAAGGAGCTCGGTTCCACAAAGGATATCATTGTCGGACACGACCATATCAACAGCTTCTCTGTTCTTTTTGAAGGAGTTCGTCTGAGCTATTGCCTGAAAACCGGCTTTGGCAGCTATGCTGATGAAACAGGCAACACGAACGGCGGTTCTGTTCTCAGAATCCATGATGACGGCACCACCACCTTTGAGCATATTTACATCACTCCCGAAGAACTCGGCTATAATGCCGACAGACTTTCCTGAGTTTACTTTACGCCCGGATTTTTGTCCGGGCTTTTTTTTTGATAAAAGATTTGCAAATTATTTTTCTGTATGTTAATATGTTTTTGGGAGGGATAAAAAATGATTATCAGAAATCTTACACATGATGACCTTGAACAGCATGAATATGTTGCATCGCTATCGTTTATCTATCGTTATTCGCACGGTGATCCTCTTGAAATGACCGACGGCGTTTTTATCGGTGCCTTTCTTGATGATGATAAAACATTGACTGCCAATATGGAGGTTGAAGATTTCGAAGTGACCTTCAACGGGCAAAAGCTTTCGTGTGGCGGCATCGGCGCTGTTTGCACCCGACCCGAATATCGCAGAGGCGGTGCAGTGCGTCAAATTTTTGATGCCTATTTTGCAAGTGAAAAGCATGATGTGTCGATTCTTTATCCGTTTTCGACCTTGTTTTACCGCAAATTGGGATATGCAAATGCAGGCCATTGTGTGAAGGCTGAAATGCCTTTTTCGCATCTTTCATTTGTTCCACGTGAATTTGATGTTGAACTGTATGACGGCTCTCAAGCAGATGCTTTGTTTGCATTCCATAATGAAAATGCTTTAAAAACAAACCTGACTTTTATCAGAAACAATAACCGCTATTTTAAGGATAAGCCGTATGAGCAGGTAAGCTACACCTATATGGGTAAAAACAAAAACGGGGAAGTTGACGGCTATGTGACATTCCGCTGTGATCGTCCTTCGTCAACTGTGTTCGTGGCTGAGCTTGCCTATAAAAACAAGCAGTCGTTGCTTAATCTTCTCGGTTTTTTGAGAACATACGATGGTAATTTCAAAACCATTGTGATCGATCAGCTTCCTGTCTGGTCACCATTTTTTGATATCTTGCCGAATACGGCAAAAGATATAACACGAAGCATGGTTGATATGGGCTCGGTAAGAATTCATAAGCTTGAAAAAATATTGAATATGGCTTCATATCCTGCACAATACGGTAAGTTTTCATTTTATTCAGATGATCCGATTGAAAAGAATCATGGTATTTTTGACGTTGAATATGAAAACGGAAAAGCGAAAATTTCGAGACGCAATGACGGCGAATATGACATAAAGCTTGATGCTGCTGCCATGAGTGCACTTGTATTGCTTGGTCATGACGGCGATTATGATGCACTTTCTTATTGGCAGGGTGTTGAAATTATCAATGAGAATCCCGATTTGTTGCGTGCATTCCCCAAGAAAAGAACTTATTTTACAGATCATTTTTGAGGTTGACACTTGCGCAATGCAATGCTATAATAAGTTAAATCATTAAATAACGGAGGATTATTTACTATGGCAGATAATGTTCTTGATCGTTTCAAAGAAGGCAGCATTGAAGAAGTTGTGATTGATACCGAAAAGAAAGTTAAGGTCGGTATCATTGGTACAGGCTGGATTGCGGAAGAGCACGTTAAAAAGTATCTTATGTGCCCCGATGTTGAAATCGTTGCAGCTGCAGATCTTGTTGAAGGCAAGGCTGAAAAGTTCTGCAAGGCAAACGGCATTGACGGCATTCGTCTTTACAGAAGCCACAAGGAGCTGCTTGATAATGAAGAGCTCGATGCAGTCAGCGTTTGCACATACAACCGTACCCATGCCGAATGCACCATCTATGCACTGCAGAAGGGTGTCAATGTTCTTCTTGAAAAGCCTATGTGTGTAACTCTTGAAGAAGCAGTGGCAATCTGCAAGGCTGAAAAAGAAAGCGGAAAAATTGTTTCCGTCGGCTTCCAGCCCCGTTTCGATGAAAACATGAAGATGGTCAAGGAAATTGTACAGTCCGGTGAACTCGGTGATGTTTATTATATTCAGACCGGTGGCGGCAGACGCAGAGGTATTCCGACTCCTTACGGCACTTCCTTCATCGAAGACAAGACTGCAGGTATCGGTGCACTTGCTGATATCGGTTGCTACTCTCTTGATATGGTTCTCAATGCTGTCGGCTATCCCAAGCCCCTTACCGTTTCCGGTTACACCAACGACTGCTTCGGCAAGGATCCCGTAACATATCCCGGTCATCCTGAATATGCTGATTTGTTTAGTGTTGATGACTTTGCAGCAGCATTTGTTCGTCTTGAAGGCGGCATCATTCTTGACTTCCGCATTTCCTGGGCAATGAATATGGACACTCCCGGTGATACCATTATTCTCGGCACCAAGGCAGGTCTTCGTATTCCGTCCACGGAATGCTGGAACGGTTCCATCGGCGGTCCGCTTGTTATTTATCGTGATGTTGCAGGTACCCATGTTGAAACAAAGGTTCCCGAAAAGAAGAACAGCCACGATAACTTCTATAACAAGATCCGTTTCTTTATTGATGCTGTTAAGAACGGCACTGCTTCTCCTGTTCCTACAAGCCAGATTATTTACAATCAGGCTATTATTGACGGCATTGCCCGTTCTGCAAAGGCAGGCAGAGAAGTCAGTGTAGAAATTCCCGAAATCTAAAAAAGTTATATGCGGGACATTCGCTTGAGTGTCCCGCATTTTTGAGGTTACTATGATTAAAGAATATCTTGAATTAGGGCAGATCGTCGGCACACACGGTGTGCGCGGAGAATTACGCTTCAATCCTTGGGCTGATTCACCTGAATTTGCTGCAAAGTTCAAAACCCTTTATACAGACGCAAACGGCAGCAACAGTGTGAAGGTCATTTCCCGTGTTCACGGCAATGTTGTGCTTATGAAAATGGATGGTATTGATACCGTTGAAAAAGCTGCATCGCTGAAAAATAAAATTCTGTTCATGAAACGTAGTGATGCAAAGCTGCCCGATGGTACATGGTTTGTGCAGGAGCTGATTGGCTGTCATGTTTTTGATGCCGACAACGCAACGGAATACGGCATCCTTACCGATGTTTCCGAAACAGGCGCCAATGATGTCTGGCACATTACCGATGCAAATGGGATTGAATATCTTCTTCCTGCCATCAAGCAGGTTATTGTTGAAACCGATGTTGCAGCTGACAGAATTCTGATTCGCCCGATGAAAGGAATTTTTGAAGATGCGGATTGATATTCTTACACTGTTTCCCGAAATGTGCAAGGCTGTTTTCAGTGAAAGCATAACCGGTCGTGCTATAAAAAACGGAATTCTGCAAATCAATGCAATAAATATCCGCGACTATACTTTGGATAAGCATAATCGTGTGGATGATACTCCTTACGGCGGCGGTACGGGTATGCTTATGCAGGCACAGCCGATTTATGATTGCTTTAAAGCGCTGTGTGATGAGCTCGGAACAAAACCGCATCTTGTTTATATGTCGCCGCAGGGCAGTGTGCTGACGCAGAAAAGGGCGGTTGAATTGTCAAAGCTGCCGAATTTGTGCATTCTTTGCGGCCATTATGAGGGTGTTGATGAACGAGTGCTGGAGGAAATTGTAGATGAAGAAATTTCCATCGGCGACTATGTTTTGACAGGCGGGGAGTTGCCTGCGCTTGTGCTTGCCGACAGTATTGCCCGTATGATTGACGGTGTGCTTGCGAATGAAGATGCATATACATTGGAGAGCCATTACAATTCCTTGCTTGAATATCCGCAATACACAAAGCCTGCTGTATGGAACGGCAGGGAAGTTCCGGCTGTTCTGTTGTCCGGTCACCATGCAAACATCGAAAAATGGCGCCGTGAGCAATCTTT
>JAZOWJ010000339.1:0-18236 GCA_045659125.1 Acutalibacteraceae bacterium | reverse complement strand
GCCTCCGACTTTGTCTGAAGAGAGCGAACATCCACAAGGTCGGCGACCTGATCGAAAAGACCGAAGACGAAATGATGAAGGTTCGTAACCTCGGACGCAAGTCCCTGGACGAAGTCATCGCTAAACTCGCTTCCTACGGTCTGTCTCTTCGTAAAGAAGACGAATAAGCCGACTTACAATCATTTATTCAGTTAATGTAAGGAGTGATTTTAATGCCCGGAACCAGAAAGCTCGGCAGACCCACTGATCACCGCAGAGCGATGATGAGAGCTATGGTAACTTACCTTTTGGAAAACGGCAGAATTGAAACCACCGTAACAAGAGCGAAGGAAGTCCGCTCCATGACCGAGAAAATGATTACCCTCGGCAAGGAGAATACACTTCACAACAAGCGTCAGGCTATGGCATATATCACCAAAGAAGACGTTGTCAAGAAGCTGTTTGACGAAATCGCACCCAAATACGATGGCAGAAACGGTGGCTATTGCCGCATCACCAAGACCGGCCCTCGCCGTGGTGACGCAGCAGAGATGTGCATCATCGAGCTCATCTAAATTCTATCATTTTGACCGAAGCGCAGAAATGTGCTTCGGTTTTTTGTTTTATCGGGGATAGGCGAAGGCTGCAAAATCGTCAGCAAATCGCTGCAATAATCTTTGTTGCTATTCCCCGCATTCAAAGCTTATTTTCAGGCAAAAAAACAACAGCAGCAGGGAACAGGTCCTCTGCCGCTGTTGTTTTTATAGCGTTTGATCGTCAAATGTAAAGTAAGTAAGACAATACCACAGTATTATCTTTGAAAATTATAGCATGTTCTGCCAAAAAATACAAGTGTTTATTTTTTTATAATTTCCGAAACAATGATAATTTGTTGTCAAACAAGGCGAAAATGCAGTGAAAATTGAAATTGTTTACAAATTGTTCACGATTATCAATAGCGCTCGGGGAACACCTTGTTTTTATTTTGACGAATCTTTTTGCGGATTGTCAGCGCAGGCAGTGCAGCAACCGCTGCAAAGGGCATCAGCTTTGCCAACGGAAGAACAAGGATGCTCAGCAGCACCATGAGGATTTCACCTGCATGAGAGGTGTAAACAGGTGTCTGCACCCGTGCGGTCGGTTTTTGGGTGAAATCAAAGGCAGATGCATTGTTGTCAGGAATAAAGTTGTTAAACAGCATCGGCTCAATGACTTCGCTGACCGAATATCCCTTGAGAATATCTTTTTTGATATTCTTGAAGGGCTGTGTGTTGATGATGCTGTCCAGCGAAGCGGATGCACACATCATAAATTTATACATCGGTGTGTCGGGCGTGTAACTTCCGTCTCCGCCGAGCATATTATGAACAAGATCCATAATAATATCAAAAAGATAACGATGCTCAATCTGCGCATATTCTTCCTTTGTCAGCTTGCAGCTGCGCTTGAACAGAGGATACAAATGCTTCACCTGTGCCGAGAGGATGATTTTATTCAGCGGTGCAGGCAGATTTTTGAATTTTTTGCGATAATCGGCTTCAAAATTTTCACGAATGTATGTCTTGAAGGATTTTTCACCGAGGTCAATGCCATCCACTGTTTTCAGCTCAATACTCTCAAAGGCAACGGTGTGATTTTCACCGTCCAGTGTGACTACATTGAACTGCGGCGGATAGTGCCATACGGAGGGAGTTGTGATATCACACAGCAGATTTCCGCTGTCGGACTCCATGAAGCCGACATCCGCAAAATGCGTATGACCCGAAAATACAAGCTGAATGCCAAGGTCTGCAAGCAGATGACCGACCTGTGCTTCACGCATGTTTCGGTTATCTGCACCGATGCGGTAAGCAGGTACAGGCGGCACAAGAGGATGATGGGTGCAGGCAAAAATAAACTTGCCCTCTGCTTCGGCTTGCACAACCAGCTCACGCATCCAACGCAGGCAGGCTGCAGGATAGGTGACGGATTCATTGTGGCGGGCTTCGATGTTGCGGAAGTTGTCATTGAGCATGATGCACCATGTTTTTTCATCAAGCTCCACGCAGTAAGAATAGGCCTCGTCGCAGACGGAAATAGCCTGATTTCTGCCAAAATCGGCATACAAATCCCACAATTCGGCAGGGGAAGCACAGCGCACAAGCTGCGGTGTGATGGATTTATCATCCAGCCATGCATATTCATCCTTGACCAGCTTGCGGTAGTCGGCTGTTTCGGGATCAAAGTACGGTGTGTGCCAGGGCTCGGATTTGTATTGCACCTTGGTGTCGTTGTAGCATCGGGTGTAGGCACGGTGATGGTGGAAATCGTGTGTTGCGGTTGTTACGAAAACACGCTTTCCCCTGGATTGCAGGTCCTTGAGAATTTCAATGAGATCCTCATGGCTCCAGATGTCACCGTCATCGGTCAGGTCACCTGTGATGAGGATGATGTCAGTGTCCTCCACCTCTGCAGCCAGACGCAGGGCGGTTTCGGTAGCAGCAGGGTGCATAAAAACATCTTCGGGGGAGCCCGGCAAAATTCTGCGGCGGGATATGTAATGAATATCGGAAAGAACGGTAAACTTCATTTTATTTATTCTCTTTCTTTAATGTTTTAAGCAGGGCAGGGACCTGCGAGATGTCATCGACCTCGTATTCGGCAGGTTCAATGTCTTCAATCCAGACACCGTAGGTCTTTACCCAGATGGGTGTGCAGCCTGCATTTCGCGAGCCGTCCACATCGTTTACGGGATGATCACCGACATAAGCCATTTCGTTCGGCAGAATACCGAGGCGGTTTGCCATTTCGATAAAAATTTCAGGCTCAGGCTTTTCAAAATCACAGTCACCGCTGATAAGAATTTCATCAAAATAAGGGGCATATCCGAGATTTTCGATTTTTGCAGCCTGAATTTCGTTGTCGCCGTTGGTAATCATGGCAACCTTGTAGCCGTCCTTGCGAAGCTTTTGCAGGGTCGGAATCGTGAACGGATAGTCCACACTTGTTTTGCAGAATTGTTCATACAGGAATGCTGCGTACTGTGCGAAATGAGGGGCTGTGTTGAACATACCCTTGGATTTGAGCTTGTTGAACACCATCGGCCAGCCGAAAATGTTGAGCTTTTTGTCATACTTGATGAGCATGTCGGCGGCCTCGTCAACCGTCAGCGCAACATCGAAAGCCTCGCAGAATGCAGGCATGACGGCACGGATGGTTTCGTAGCGGTCAAACAGGGTGTGGTCCATATCGAAAACAACGGCTTTGATCATTTTTTTTGTTCCTCGTGCTTCATTCTTTTCTACAATTTTATCCCATTTCCGACCAAAAGTCAACTGTGCAAAATGTGATGGGGTATATTGCTTTTTCTTGATTTCTATGATAAAATAATAGACTGATAAAACAAACGGAGGCACATGGTATGATTTTTTATTTTTCAGGAACCGGCAACTCCCTGTATGCAGCAAAATATCTTGCTGAACACACCGGCGAGGATGTTCTTATCAACATGGCAGATGCCGTGCGTGAGAAAAAGTTTGAATATGTGCAGCAGCCCGGTGAAAAAATCGGCTTTGTGTTTCCTGTTTATTTCGGCGGTATGCCGAGTGTGGTTGCTGAATTTGTGGGCAAATTCCGCCTGCAAAGCGATGAAATTCCTTATGTTTATGTGCTTGTCACCTATGGCGGTAAGGCAGGCGGCAGTGTGCAGGCTTTTCAGGCTGCGCTCGACAGGCGCTATGTTACCCTTACCGCAGCATTCGGTGTAAAAATGCCCGATAACTATGTTATTATGTATGACCCCTGTGACGAAGAAAGGGCTGTTGATGTACTCGGCGCGGCGGAGGCAGACCTTGTGTATGCCGTTTTGCAGATCAACGACCGCAAAAATCCCGGTATTCCCCACACTATGATGGATACTGTGATGACGACCGGTATGCAGGTTGCATACAGAATGATGCGCAAAACCGCTGCATTTAAGGTGGATAACGATTGCATCGGCTGCGGACTTTGCGAAAAGATTTGCCCTGTCAATGCCATTGAAATGGTGGACTATAAGCCGGTGTGGGTAAAGGCAGAGTGTGTGCATTGCACCGCCTGCATCAACCGTTGCCCCGTTGCCAACATTCAGTACGGCGACAAAACCAAAAAGAGAGGACGCTATGTCCATCCAAATCTGAAATCCAAATCGGAGTGATTTTATGAATATTTGTATTTACGGTGCATCCAGCGATGCAATTGATCCCGTTTATCTTTCCCGTGTTGAAGCTTTAGGTGAAACCCTTGCCAAGCGCGGTCACGGACTTGTGTTCGGCGGCGGTGCAAAGGGTGTTATGGGGGCTGCTGCAAGAGGTTTTCATAAGGCAGACGGACCAATCAAAGGTGTTGCCCCGACTTTTTTCAATGTAGATGGTGTTCTGTTTGAACACTGCACCGAATTTGTTCCCACCGAAACCATGCGCGAACGCAAGCAAATTATGGAAGACAGTGCCGATGCGTTCATTATCGGTCCCGGCGGAATCGGCACATTTGAAGAATTTTTTGAAATTCTGACCCTCAAACAACTCGGCAGACACGCAAAGCCCATTGCCATTTACAACATCAACGGCTATTACGATGCCATGCTTGCCATGTTGCAGAAAAGTGCAGATGAGCATTTTATGCGTGTGGTCACACTTGATCTCTACAAAGTGTTTGACGATGACGACAAGATGATCGATTATCTTGAAAACAGCGACGAAGAACTTGTTGATGTTGTCAAAATGAAAATATTTTAACTGAAAACAGGGGAGAGATAAAAAAACTCTCTCCCTTTTTAAGAGGACAATGGTATGAAAGGGAAATCACAGAATTTTAAGAAAACCAAATACACCTGCTATTTTACATACGTTGCCATGGCGTCAATCTTCTGTCTGCCGCCGATTCTGTTTGTGACATTCCGTGAAATGTACGGCGTGTCGTACACCTTGCTCGGCACGCTGGTGTTGATCAATTTCTGTACGCAGCTGATCATTGATCTGATTTTTACATTCTTCACAAAGTATTTTAATATACATAAGACCATCAGAATCATGCCCCTTTTAACCTCGGCAGGGATGCTTATTTATGCTCTTGTGCCGACCTTTTTCCCCGATAAAGCCTACATCGGTCTTGTGGCAGGCACGGTCGTGTTTTCCATTGCAGCAGGACTTTGTGAAGTGCTTTTAAGTCCCCTTGTGGCGGCATTGCCGTCGGACAACCCCGACCGCGATATGAGCAGATTGCATTCACTGTATGCCTACGGTGTGCTGCTTGTGGTGACTGTCAGCACCATTTTCCTGAAAATTTTCGGCACTCAGAACTGGATGTATCTGACCATTTTCTGGGCATTGCTGCCGTTGGTTGCCTTTGTGTTGTACTGCACTTCGCCGCTGCCCGAAATGGATCTTTCGCAGAGTGAGGGCGGCACAAAACGCAAATGGGGATTCGGTATGCTGTTGTGCGTGCTGTGCATTTTCCTGGGCAGTGCGGCTGAAAACACCATGACAAACTGGATCTCGGGTTACCTTGAAAAAGCCCTGCATCTGCCCAAAACTGTCGGCGATATTCTCGGCCTTGCCCTGTTTGCGGTTTTGCTGGGGCTTGGCAGAACCCTTTATGCGAAGTACGGAAAGAACATCACAAAGGTGCTTCTTGTCAGCATGGCAGGTGCGGTCGTGTGTTATCTGACAGCGGGTTTTTCGCCGAGTGCGGTTCTGTCGCTGATTGCTTGTGTGCTGACGGGTATCTGCACCTCGATGCTCTGGCCCGGAACACTGATTCTGATGGAAGAAAAATTCCCCAATCCCGGTGTTGCCGCTTATGCCCTGATGGCGGCGGGCGGTGATTTCGGTGCTTCCGTTGCACCGCAAGCAATGGGCATTGTGGTGGACAAGGTCGCGGCAAGTGCATTTGCCGCTGAAATGAGCACCCGCCTTGCCATGACACCTGACGAAGTCGGCATGAAGGTTGCGATGCTCTGCACAGCCATTTTTCCGACCCTGGGTGTGATTCTGCTGTTGTACATCATCCGCTATTTCAAGAAAAGAGAAGCAACTAAAGCAAAATAAAGTAAAAAGGTGAGAAGCACGTGTGTGTTCCTCACCTTTTTTCATTTTTTTAAATAAAGAACTGCTGATAATCTTCCACCGTAAAGCGGTATTCCTTGTAATCATTTTTTAAGTTTGCGGCACTCTTGAACGAGGATTTGACGCGGATCATCTTTTTGTCCGTTTTCAGCTCAAAATCAATGGTCTGATAATGCAGCTGCTCAACCTCGCCTTTGGTGTGGATGCGAAGAATGACCTCGTCCTGCTCGTCCTTCATAATTTCAAAATTGATAATCGGCGCTTCGACCCCATTTGCAGTCAGGGACAGGAAGCGCTCGGTCTTTTTGTTTTTTTGCTGCTTTTTCTTTTCTCTTTTTTTCTTTAACTTATCGAACACAGTTTTTTTCTCCTGCAGATTTGCTTTTCTATTAGTATACTCTTTTTTTGTCCCCCTGTCAATGCAGGGGCTTTATCTTTTGCCTGTTTTGTATTTTTCCCGGGTTGCAAGACCGCCGCGAATGTGCCGTTCCTGCTTGTTGACCTCCAACACCCTGCGCACCTGTGTATACAGGGAAGGATCTGCTTTTTTTAATCGGTCGGACACATCCATGTGCACGGTTGATTTGCTGATTCCGAATTCCTTTGCGGCCGCACGCACGGTTGCATTGTGTTCGACGATATATTCACCGAGCTCAATGGCTCTTTCTTCGACAACAGTTTTCAAAAAAATAAACCCCCTTGCCGGCTGTACCGTGCCTTGCGACACGGCAGACAATACATAAATATGTCGGCAAAAGGGGATATATTCTTGATTTTGTTACAGCGGGGCGAGCTGGTTGATGCAGTCTGCAATTTCCTGCAGCCAGATATTTTTCTGTGTATCGTTGAAATTTTCGGGACTGCGCAGTGCCAATTCAATTTCGTCGAGCTTGTCACGCAGCTTTGCAAGCGATTCTTCGGAATAAATGCCCAGTGTGAAATACACCTCTGCGTCCTCCATAACCTGCGGCAGGGGACTCAGATCGCTGACCTTGACAAGCAGCGGAATTTCGAGCTGATGGGTTTCACGCAGGTCATATTTTGTTCCGCTGGTGTAAATCAGGCAGAGCGTCGGTGTGTAATGAACCGGCTTTTCTGTTTCAAGCTGTATTTCAATCGTCCATTGCAGGGGGGATGTGTTGCCGTAATAATCGGCAGGCAATTGTGCACCCGGAATGGCGATCGTGTCACCGTTTGCGGAGGCTGCCGTGATGGTCATTTTTTTAAAGGGCAGGCCGTCAATGTAAAAATCGTCAAGCACGGCATAAAAATCTGCTTGCGTTTTTTCGGCGGTGAAGGTGAATTGCAGCTTGTATTTGCCGCTTTCATCAATCATAAAAACAAACTGTGTCGCATCAATTTGAAGATGCAGGCGGTCGATGTAGGTGCGCTCATACGGTACAGCCGTCAGAGCAGGTGCAATGGGCTTGCTTGCATTTGCAACGGCAAGCACACCTGCAGAAAGCCCTGCTATGAGCAGAACCAGACAGAGAGATATTATGAAGCGTGTCTTTTTACCGATGTGCATGGTTTATTTCCTTTTTTCTTTTATTGTAATATGAAGCCCCTGCCTGTGTCAAGCATCGATTGACTGTGCCAGTGTCAGGAAATCCTCATAGCTCATAAATGCATTCAATGTTTTCAGCAGATTGCTGCCGCACAGCCTTGCAGGCAGTCCTGCTTTTTTAAGAAGCATTCTTCTGCGGTCGGACGCATTCTGTGTGCCTGTAAAACCGAATTCATAAAGATCGGCATTTGTAATCAGCCTGCGGTTTTCCTCTTCGCATTCTCTGCCGACCCCTGCACGCACAACGGCCTGCACAATCAGCTCTGCAGGAATTCCCTCCACACCGAGCTTTCCCTCTTTAGAGGGTGCTTCTTTTCGGCTTTCCTTACCGTGTATGTCAGGAATGTAGGCATCGATCACCGTGCCCTTTGCGGCAATGCTGTGAATAAAGGAACGAATGCGGAAGCCTGCCGCATCACTGTCCGTAATCACAAGAAGCCCCTTGGTTTCGGCAAGCCTGCACAGAAAATGCTGCAGCTGCTTGTCTGAAAACACCCCGAAGCCGTCTGTCGGCACAATGAGTGCATCCAGAAGCGAGGCGAGCTTTATTTTGTCATATTTGCCCTCTACAATGACGGCCAGATCGGTTTTAATCATCTTTTTTGCAAGCCCCCGCCAGACGCACCAAGGTTTCTTCAAGCAGCAATGCGGAATTCACCGATCGGCTTTTGAGCTGTGCATCGGCATCCGCTAAAATATCCAGCGCTGCGGTAATCTGCTTACGGGTGCATTTTCTTGCATCCGCCATGGTTTGCTGCAATGCTGAGGAAGGCTTTTTGCGGTAATTGAAGCCTTCTGCATAGTCGGTCATGCGTTTATCGGCAGCCAGTGCCGCTTTTGCACGGTAGAGGTCAATCCAGTTGAATGCCATGCCGCCTACCAGCGTCTGTGCATCAATGCGTCTGCGCATCAGCTCATGCAGAATCGCAAAGGCACGGTCGGCATCCTGTGACAGCAATGCATGGCAGATATCAAAAACACTTGCTTCCACGGATTGCTGCACGCAATCATCGATCATTTCTCGGGTAACAGGCTCACCGTCGGCATACGAGCACAGCTTGTTGAATTCATTGAGCAGGGTCTGCAGGTCTGTGCCTGCACGGTCAACAAGATACTGTGCGGTGTCGGCATCAATGCTCGTGCCGCGTTCCTTTGCACCGCCCATAAGGGTTTTCACAATGGTGCCTTCGGTGCGGTGTGAAAGGTTAACGAGTGTTCCGCATTTATTGAAAAGGTCAAAATATTTTGTGTATTTATCGGGCTTGCGCGGATTATATTCAATTTCCGTGTCGCCGAAAAAGAAAATCAGAAGTGTGCTTTCGGGCAGATTCTGCACTGCTTTTTCAAATACCTCATAATCATCCTTTTTGATGTCGCCGAGCGGATAATCACGCACAAGCACGCATTGATATTCACTCATCATCGGCAGTGCCTCTATGGCCTCGTAAATATCAATCAGCTCGCGTTCATCCCGTGTAAAGGTGCGCAGATTGAAGGCTGCAAGCGCAGGGGATACCGCCGCATCAATGATTTTTTTCAGGTAAAAATCCTTCAGATACGTGTCCTCGCCGAATATGCAGAACACACCGTGCGGTGTTTCTGATTTTATTTTTTTGCGTAAGCCTTCTTCGTTGAGCAATGCCATGTTGCGCTCCTTATTTTATCGATATGCTGATACTGCCCTCGTCGGCAGTGGTTGTGATTTTCTTTGCAAGGTCTTCGTCGAAATAATACAATTCCTTTTGCTTGTCAGCAGACAGAATAATCTGACTGAAGCGGTCTGTGTTGACCGTGGCAGGAATGGATTGCCTGCAGATGAGCAGGTCACCGCTCTGATAATCGGTATCTGCGGTTGAAAAATCCGAGGACGGCCAGACGCAAATTACAATGCTCTGTCCGTTGACCTCCATGTGCACGGCACGAAAATCCTGCCTGTATTCAAAATGCACAGCTGTGTTGCTCCAGAGCTGAATGCTCGCCTCGTTTGTGACGGTGATGTTGCTGTGCAGCTCGGTATCCCATTGCGGTGTGATAACATAATCAGGGGAAAGACTGCGGACAAGTGACCATGCATTGGCACTTTCGGTTTCCCGTGTGTCGGGAATCAGCAGCAGACGCGGATTGGAAGCGCCGCTTGTGCGCAGCTTTCGGGTAAGGGCTTCTGCTGTGTAAGCATCTCCGCCGCAGCCGATGACGGCTGCATTGCCGTTGCGGTCGCAAAGGGTGATGCAGGTTGCGTTGCCTGCATTGTAAACGGTCAGCACGGCTTCATCCTTGTTTATGTGGCAGCCGACATTGAATATGAGCATTAACGCCAGTGCCGAGCCGATGGCTGTGCAGAATGCTTTTCGCGGTGTGCGGTTGTATCGGATGTAAACAATGCCGATGATTGCAAGCGACGCGGCAGCCCAAAAAAAAGTGAATGTGGTATTGAGCAGCATCATGCCCACGGGGACCTCGGAAAGCTTTCTTGTAAAGAACAGCAAAAGCCGCAGCAAAGCATCCGTCAGAAAAAACAGAAAATCCGAAAAATACGGAATACGGTTGAAGATCTGTGACGCCATGCCCATCACCATTGCGCCTTGTGCAGGGGGAACGCAAAGAATGTTTGCAATCGGGGTCATCAGGGAAAACGAGCCGAAAAAATAGCTTGTCAGGGGCAGCAGGGACAGTGTGACCGCAGCGCTTAAGCACAGCAGATTGATGCCATACTGCAAAAGCCTTTGCAAGGGCTTGTATTTTATTTTCCGTGTCAACGGGACGGTAATATATTCCTCGATCGGACGGCTTGAAAGAATGATGGCCGCTGTGGCCGATGCGGAAAGCAGAAGCGATGCATCGGCAGCCGAAAACGGGTTTATGAGCAGCAAGATCGTTACGGCAAGTCCGAGTGAATTCAGGCTGTCTGCTTCCTTTCGGAAAATGTTGCCGAAGAAAACGAGCCCTGTCATCAGCCCCGAACGGCAGACGGAAACGGAAAAGCCCGTCAGTGCCATAAAGAAAAACAAAAAGGCACACGCAAAAACAGAGGGAAGAATGTGTCTTTTTCTTTTTCCGAATATCTGAAACAGAAGCCCTGTCCAGAACGCAACATGAAAGCCCGACACGGCAAACAGGTGCGCAATACCTGTTGTTGTGAAATACAGTGCTGTCTGCGTGTCAAGTGTATCGGTGTTGCCGAGCATAAGGCCGCTTAAAACAGCAGCCTCGGTTCTTTCTAAACGCGAACGGATCACCGAAAGCATGCTGTGACGCAGCTCGCAGTGCAGAAATCGAAGAGACCTTTCTTGCATCGGTTCAACGGTGATTGCATCGGTATATGCACGAAGATACACCTTATCCGACATGGTGGAGTAGTAATAGTCACTGTTCTTTTCTGCGCTCGGATAGATTTTTCCTGCCGTAAATTCCAGAATATCCCCAGGTCTGCAGTCATAATACTTTTCTTCGCTTAAATGAAGCGAAAATGAGGTCGGATGACCGCCGAGTGTGCAGTTTTGCAGAGAATAAACATAACGGTCGCCGAGGTCGGTGGGATAATCAGCCAGTGTGCCGCGCACGGAAATATTTTCACCGCAATACAGCAAAGCCGTGTTGATCTGATTGTTCTGCATGTATGTAAAAGAAAACACCGCAAGCAAAGCCGCTACCCCTGCAAGCAAGGAAACAGTGGCCTCGCGGTGTCGCAGAAATACAAAAACAGCACTGCTTGAAAGAACAATTGCGACAAGAATGAGTGTGTACAATGCTCCGATTGCAAACAAAAGGAACATTGTACACAGCATAGTAAGTCCAATCGTCAGAAACGGACGTCTCATTTTTTTAGCCGGGAGGCCAGGTGAAATCTCTGCCGGAAAGTACATGGAAATGCAGGTGCTTTACAGACTGGCCTGCCTGATCACCGCAGTTGTTGACAATGCGGAAATCAGTAAATCCGAGCATCTTGGCAATTTGCGGAATCACCTCGAAAATGTGGGCAATGTCGGCACTGTTTTCGGGGGTGATATCGTTTGCACATGCAATGTGCTGCTTGGGAATCACTAAAATATGGGTCGGAGCCTGCGGTTCAAGGTCATAGAAGGCAAGAACGCGATCGTCCTCGTAAGCCTTTCTTGACGGAATTTCGCCGGCTGCGATTTTGCAGAAAATACAACCGTCCATAGGAATTCTCCTTTTTTCTTATTTGATCATGCCCTGTGCAATGCCGAGAACGGCTGCAAGAGCTTCGTCGGTTTTGGTAATGTCCTTACCGCCTGCCATAGCGCTGTCGGGCTTACCGCCGCCGGCGCCTCCCGCAATCTGTGCAACCGCACGGACAATGTTGCCTGCGTGTGCGCCCTTTGCAATTGCATTTTTGCCTGCTGCACAAGCGAAGGAAACAGAGCCCTTTTCGCTGTTGATACCTGCAAGAACGGCAACGGAGTCATCATTCTTTGCGGAGTCGAGCATGGTGCGCAGTGCGTTGACATCGCATTCGCCGAGGTTTGCGGTGATAACCTTAACGCCGTTGACTTCGCCTGCAACGGTGAAAACATCAGCGGCCTTTGCCTGTGCAATTTCAGCCTTGAGCTTTTCAATTTCGCGTTCCTTGGTCTTCAGGTCAGCAGCGATTGCAGTTGCCTTGTTTGTCAGGTCTGCAATGTTGCCGATCTTGAGAGCTGCTGCCGTTGTGTAAACGGTTTCAAGGGTGCGGTTGAGATATTTATAAGTGTTGAAGCCTGTTACACCTGTGATTCTGCGGACACCCGATGCAACGGAGGATTCGGAAACGATCTTGAACAGACCGATATTGCCTGTGTTTTCTGCGTGGGTACCGCCGCAAAGCTCGGTGGAAGCACCTGCTCTGACAACACGCACGGTGTCGCCGTATTTTTCTCCGAACAGTGCCATTGCGCCGATTTTCTTTGCATCCTCAATGCTCATTTCGTCGGTCAGAACGGGAACAGCCTTGAAGATTTCGGTGTTGACGAGTTCTTCAACCTTTGCAATTTCTTCAGCGGTCAGCGCCGAGAAATGGGTGAAGTCAAAACGGACTTCATCGGGGGAAACGAAAGATCCTGCCTGCTCAACATGGGTGCCCAGCACGGTACGCAGTGCATACTGCAGAAGATGTGCGCTTGTGTGGTTGCGGGTGGTGGCTGCACGCTTTTCTGCATCCACAGCGGTCTTGACTGCTGCATTGGCGGCAACGGTGCCGTCTGCTACGAAGCCTGTGTGCATGAAAATGCCTGTGGGGGTCTTGGTGGTGTTTGTGACAACAAATTCAAAGCCGTCGCCTGTGATAATACCTGTGTCACCGACCTGTCCGCCGCTTTCTGCATAGAAAGAAGTGGAATCAAGAATCAGCACGGCTGCATTTTCTGCTTCAACAGCCTCTGCCTTTTCACCGTTTGCAAGAATGGCAAGGATTTTGCCTTCGCCTTCGGTGGTCTTATAGCCTGTGAACACGGTTGCGGGAATGTCATTGAGTGCAACGCCTGCATTCTTCCATGCGTCAGCACCTGCATCCTGACGGGCACCACGTGCATCATCACGCTGCTTCTTGACGAGAGCACGGAATGTGTCTTCGTCAACAGTCATATTTCTTTCGGCAAGGATTTCCTTGGTCAGGTCAATCGGGAAGCCGTAGGTGTCGGAAAGGCGGAATGCATCTTCGCCCGAAAGAATATTGCCCTCACATTTTGCGAGCATTTCTTCCAACAGCTTGGAACCTGTATCAATGGTTCTTGCGAAGCTTTCTTCTTCCTTTGCAATAACATTGATAATGTAGTCATGCTTTTCACGCAGAACGGGATAAGCACCCTCGTTTTCGTTGATAACGGTTTCGCAGACCTCTGTCAGGAAGGGTCTTTCGATGCCCAGAAGTCTGCCGTGTCTTGCAGCTCTGCGAAGCAGTCTGCGAAGCACATAGCCTCTGCCTTCGTTGGAGGGCTGAACACCGTCGCTGATCATCATGGTGGTGGAACGGATGTGGTCGGTCACAACACGCAGGGACATATCCTTTTTCGGGTCTGCATGGTACTGCACGCCCGAAATCTGCATGACGTGCTCCATGATTTTGCGGATGGTGTCAACCTCAAAAATATTGTCAACATCCTGCATGACGCAAGCGAGTCTTTCAAGACCCATGCCTGTGTCGATGTTTGGATGTGCAAGTCTTGTGTAGTTGCCGTTGCCGTCGTTTTCAAACTGTGTGAAAACAAGGTTCCAGATTTCAACCCAACGGTCGCATTCGCATTCAACACCGCAATCGGGCTTGCCGCAGCCGTATTTTTCGCCACGGTCAAAGTGGATTTCCGAGCAGGGGCCGCAGGGACCTGCGCCGTGCTCCCAGAAGTTGTCCTTTTTGCCGAGTCTGAGCATGTGGTCTTCGGCAATGCCGTGCTCCTTGGTCCAGATATCCCATGCTTCGTCGTCTTCCTCGTAAACGGTGAAGTAGAGTCTGTCCAGCGGCATTTCCATGACTTCTGTGAAGAATTCCTTTGCCCATGCGGTGGCTTCGCGCTTGAAGTAATCACCGAACGAGAAGTTACCGAGCATTTCAAAATAGGTGCCGTGACGGGCGGTGATACCGACGCTTTCAATGTCGGGTGTGCGGATGCACTTCTGGCAGGTGGTCACGCGTTTTGCAGGGGGGGTGATTTCACCTGTGAAATATTTTTTCATCGGGGTCATACCTGCGTTGATAAGCAGAATGCTCTTGTCACCCTGCGGAATCAGCGGAAAGCTGGGAAGACGCAGATGCTCCTTGGTTTCAAAGAAATGCAGATACTTTTCTCTTATTTCGTTAAGTCCTGTCCATTGCATAACAGCATTATCCTTTCTTAATAAAAAGAAAATATTTTAACTGATTTAGTATACACTTTTCGATTTTATTTGTCAATGGAGTTTGCCTGTAATTTTGCACTTGTAAATTGAGGAAATATGTGTTAAAATAAGTTGAGTTTATATCTCCCTGATTTTCAAAACGGAGGAATCATTATGAAAATGACAAAGAAAGTACTCAGCATTCTTCTTGCGGTTCTGCTTTTTGCTGCATGCGTTCCCATGGCTTCTGCAGCGGAAAATGATCCGTTCCGCATTTCCTGTGTTGTCAACGGTGACACAGGCACACAGAGAGGTCTTACCTGGTTCACAAGCATTGACTGTGCAACGGTTGTTTCCTATTCCGACGGTGTCAATGAATACACCGCAGAAGGCACATCCTCTGCATGGGAAGGCAATTTTGTGCACAAGGTTCTGATTGCAGACCTCACCCCCGGCACCACCTATACCTACAAGGTAGGCAACGGCACCGTATGGAGCGAGGAAGGCACCTTCACCACCGATAACGGTGACGATAAGGCTGAATTCATTGTTATTGCCGACATTCAGGCAAGCAATGTTGAAAACTTTGAAAAGGGTGCAAATGTTGTCAGCACTGCACTCGAAATGTATCCCGATGCTGATTTCGTTGCAAATCTCGGCGACTTTACCGACGATTCCACCAACGAGGAATGGGATTTCTATGACTCTGCCATGGGCGAAATCAACCGCAATATCACCCTTGCTCCCGTAGCAGGTAACCATGACGGTCTGGGTGTATGGGATTGGTTTGAAACCATGTTCAATCTTGACACCTCCAAGAGTGTTCAGAATCTCAACGGTGTCAACTATTCCTTTGACTACGGCAACATTCACTTTGCAGTGCTCAATACCAATGACCTTTTGAGCATCAGTGAAGCACAGATCCGTTGGCTCACCAATGATATGAATTCCACCTCCTGCGACTGGAAGGTTGTTCTGATGCACAAATCTCCCTACTCTCTCGGTAAGGATGCAAAATGGCCCGATGCTCTCTATCTCAAGAAAGCACTCGGTCCCGTGCTTGAAAAATGCGATGTTGACCTTGTTATGTCCGGTCACGATCATCAGTATCTGCGCACAAAGGCTCTCACCAATGACGAGCTTGACGAAGACGGCACTGTCTTTGTTCTTTCGGGTACTGCAGGTGCAAAGCGCTACGAAATCCGCGAATTCCTTGTTGATAACTTCATGCCCCTTGATTATATCGATGCATGCGTTGTGCAGAAGGACGGCTACGGCAACTACTTCAACGGTACCGACTTTGATTCTGTTGACGAAGCAAACATCGGCGGTGTGTTCAATCGTCTTTCCGTGGACGGCGGCTCGCTGACCCTTGAAGCATTCGTTGTCAATGATGAAACAGGCGCTGTCAAGTGTATCGACACCATGACCCTCACCAAAGAACAGGGTCAGAATGTTCCCACCTATGACGGCAGCAACAGCACAACAGATTATATTTACGGTATCGGCATCGGTGTCAGCTTCTTCAATCTTGCATTTTACACGCTGACCGAATGGATCGTAGGCTTCGTCAAGATGCTTCCCGAGCTTCTTGTGTCCTACATCAGAACCGGCACATTCTAAAAAGTAAATGAAAAAGGCTGTATCTTCGGATACAGCCTTTTTTAAATGCAAAATGCTAAATTCAAAATGCAAAATTAAAGGGTCGCTATCGCTCCGATTGATAGAGCATGAAAAAGTCACATTAAAAAAACAAACAATGATTTTCGCTTCATTTTCTTAATATTGAATACAAAGATTCAGAATAAATTACAATTTAAAACATCAAAACTAAAAATTATATTTTCTATAATGGCAACGCCATTCCGATAATTTTGCACTTTGCATTTTGCTCTTTGCATTTTGCATTTTCGGAAAAAGCCCCGGTCAGTCGGTTTCGATAATCATTTGGCAGCGCTCCCTGACATGCAGGGCGGTGAAATATTTTTCCTCCATCGGGATCCATTCGTTGAAAAAGCGCTGTGCAAGTGCTTCGCCGTTGCGTTTAAGAATGCGTTGCTTCTGTATCTGTGCGGAAATGTCCATAAAAACCGCAAAATCATAAAAATGGCAAAGACCGGGATGCATGCAATAGGCACCTTCAATCACTGTCAGCGGGGTTATCTTTTTTTCTTCAGGCGGCAGCAGGGTAAGGGTGCTGCAATCAAAACGGCGGTATTGCACGGCTTGTCCTTGTGAATGCGGAAACAGAACCTCCATCAAAAAGCGCTCACGGTCCATGTTGCCGCCAACCTCTGCAAGCCGTTCCGGTGTTCTTTGTGCAGGCTGCAAAAAGAAATCATCCGTATGAAAGACCGTGCAATCATATATTTTTGCAAGCAATGCGGCAAGAGTCGATTTGCCGCTTGCACTTTTTCCTTCAACGGCAAGTGTGCAGCTGCCGTGCTGCAAGCTGCGGTCAATTTCGGCAAGCAAGGGCAGGAAAAAGGCAAGGTCATTTTTAATAACGCGATAGGCAGGCTTGTATGCGTTGCGGAATGCATCGGAATGTCTGCAGGCACAAAAGCCGTTCTCCTGCCATGTCTGCATTTCCTTGCGCACCTGCTGTGCATCAAAGGGAAGTGCTCCCGATTCGCAAAGTGATAAAAGGACCTGCAATTTTTCCTGCAGGGCATCCGTTGCATTTTCAACAGGCTGTGCAGACAGCATAAAAAGTCTTGCCAATGTTTCGGCACATAAGCCGTCATTCAAGGCTGACAGATGCACACGGCAAAAATCTCCGTCAAGCGGCTCGATGGGGTCCTGCAGAACAGGAATGTCCTCTTGTGCCTCGGTGCGGATTCGCTGCAGTGCTGCCTGCTCATCGCGCAGCAGATGCTCACAGCCGGATGCACTCTGGTGCAAAAATTTAAAAATATCCTGTATTTGTCCGTGCGGATATTTTGCGCAGTGGTCAAGCAGGGCTTTTTTTGTTTGTTCCTTTGTCATGGTTCTTCATCCTTATAAGAAAATGAAAAAACAGTGTCCGTTGCGGTGCAGTACAGGCTTTTCAGGATGCCGTCACTTGTCAGCACTGCAGAAACGGGCAAGCCGTCGATGGTTCTTTGGGCTGTAAATGTGCCGTCAGACTGTGCAGTGAGTGCCTCTGTCCCTGTGAATAAGAATTCACGCAGGGCAGAAAACAGCAGTCGGACGGGGGATTTTTCTGTGAATGCATTTTGCGTGAAGGTGTCCTGCAGACCGTTTGCATCCACCGTATAATTACCGTCTGCATACAAAAAGCCGACACCATGCATGAACGCAGGCTCCTGCATATACAGCGAAAAGCTGCCGTCAGGGGAAACGGTCAGGTCAAATGTGTACTGCGCTTCTGCCTGCACACAGGATGCCGTGCAGCTGAAGTCGGTGGAAGGCTCACAACGGATTTGTGCAGACGGAAGCGGCGCACATGCACACAGACTCACAATAAGCAGCAATACGGCGATGATACGCAAAAAAATCAATCCTTGAGATAGAGTAACCGCGTGAAAGCCTCGGGAAGACAGGCCGTCATTTTTGCTACTGTGCAGGAATACTCAGAAAAGCGCTTTGCTGCAATGTCGCCGCTTTTGCCGTGCAGATAAGCGCCTGCACGTGCGGCATCGGTCACGGATAAACCCTGCGCAAGCAAGGCTGCAATGATTCCCGTCAAATAGTCACCACTGCCGCCGCGTGCCATGCCGGGGTTGCCTGTCGGATTGATATAGGTTATTCCGTCAGGTGTTGCAATCACTGTGTTCGGGCCCTTCAGAAGCACCGTG
>JAZOWJ010000338.1:0-2391 GCA_045659125.1 Acutalibacteraceae bacterium | reverse complement strand
TGGCCTCCGACTTCTGATAGGTGCCTGAGCCGTATTCCATTTCGCGGTGAAGGGTCATTTTTTCACCGTCCGTGCCATACAGCAAAGCCTTCAGTCCGTCGGCAGGAATATCCTGCACGGGGGTGTTGAGAGTAAAGCCGTATTTGTCGGCAATGCCCTTGAAATACATATGGGCGATGGTGCTGCCCTCGGCCTTGCTCCAGCCCGTTGCCTTGATGGCGCCGTCTGCAATGGACAGCGACTTGTCGGGAATAACAAGGTCGGGATCAACAGAGAGGAAATTGCCGAGTCCCGTACACTTCGGACAGGCACCGAAGGGATTGTTGAATGAGAACATGCGTGGGGCCAGCTCTTCCATGCTGAAGCCGTGGTCGGGGCATGAATAGTTCTGCGAAAAGAGAGTTTCCTCCCCGTCGATGACACTGCAAAGCACCAGTCCCTCGGCAAGTCGCTGTGCGGCTTCCACGGAATCGGCAACACGGGATGCAATGCCGGGCTTTGCAATCAGACGGTCAACAATGATTTCGATATTATGCTTATTATTTTTATTCAGCTTGATTTCTTCGGACAGATCATACATATTCCCGTCCACACGGGCACGGACATAGCCCGAACGGCGTGCAGCCTCAAAAATCTTGCTATGCTCGCCTTTTTTTCCGCGCACAACGGGAGCCATGATCATATACTTTGTGCCCGCGGGCAAAAGCATGATTTTATCTACAATCTGGTCGGTGGTCTGCTGCTTGATTTCACGGTTGCAGACGGGGCAATGTGCCACACCCACACGGGCAAAAAGCAGACGCATATAGTCATATATTTCAGTTACCGTTCCGACGGTGGAACGGGGGTTTTTGGAGGTTGTTTTCTGATCAATGGAAATGGCGGGTGACAAGCCTTCAATGGAATCCACATCGGGCTTATCCATCTGCCCTAAAAACTGACGGGCATAAGAGGACAGCGATTCCACATAGCGGCGCTGACCCTCGGCATAAATGGTGTCGAAGGCAAGGGTGGTTTTGCCCGAGCCCGACAGCCCCGTGAAAACAACGAGGGAATCACGCGGGATCTGCAGATCCACATTTTTCAGATTGTGCTCTCTTGCACCCTTGACGGTGAGGTATTTCTGTTGCAAATTTATTGTCCTCCGTTTTTACGGCTGTTTTTGGGTAAGAATGATTTTGTGTGCGCAGAACGCAGCTTTTCGATGCGGTCACGCAGGTAGGCAGCATGCTCAAATTCAAGCAGCTTTGCGGCGGAACGCATTTCCTTGGTGAGCCGTTCAATGAGAGCCTCACGTTCCTTTGCCGACAGCTTGCTGTCGTCCTTTTTGTCGTTTTTGTGGGTGGAGATTTCAAGCACCTCACGCACACCCTTGTTGATGGTTGTGGGGGTGATGCCGTGCTCGGTGTTGTAGGCATGCTGAATTTCACGGCGGCGCATGGTTTCGCGGATGGCTCTTTCCATGCTGGGGGTAACCGTATCGGCATACATAATAACCTCGCCCGATGCGTTTCTTGCAGCACGGCCGATGGTCTGAATCAGGCTCGTTTCGCTTCGCAGGAAGCCCTCCTTATCGGCATCAAGAATGGCAACAAGCGAAACCTCGGGGATATCAAGCCCTTCACGCAGCAGGTTGATGCCGACAAGCACATCGAATTCACCAAGACGCAGATCACGGATGATCTCCATTCGTTCAATGGTGTCGATATCATAGTGCATATAGCGAACGCGGATACCGTAGTCGGTGAGATAATCCGTGAGAGCCTCTGCCATTTTTTTGGTCAGTGTTGTCACAAGCACGCGTTCCTTGCGTTCAATGCGGATATTGATTTCGGAAATCAGGTCGTCAATCTGCCCGTCAACGGGACGCACGGAAATGTCCGGATCAAGCAGCCCTGTCGGACGGATGAGCTGCTCGGCCGTGCGCAGGGACAAATCCTTTTCATAGTTGCCGGGGGTTGCGCTGACAAAAATCTTCTGCCCGATCTTGTCATAAAATTCCTCAAATGTCAGCGGGCGGTTATCGTAAGCAGACGGCAGACGGAAGCCGAATTCAACAAGCGAATCCTTGCGTGACTTGTCACCGCCGTACATGCCTCTGACCTGCGGCAGGGTGACATGGCTTTCGTCCACAAACAGAATGAAATCGTCAGGGAAATAGTCAAGCAGCGTAAACGGCACACTGCCGGGCTTGCGGCGTGACAGCACACGCGAATAGTTTTCAACACCCTTGCAGGTGCCTATTTCCCGCAGCATTTCAACGTCATACTCGGTGCGCTGACGAATGCGCTGTGCCTCAATCAATTTTTGATTTTCGGTAAAAAACTCTACCCTCTGTTCCATTTCGTTAAGTATATCATTAAGTGCGGCCTCTTTTTCCTCGTCGGGGAC
>JAZOWJ010000337.1:0-18263 GCA_045659125.1 Acutalibacteraceae bacterium | reverse complement strand
GCGCTGTTCGTGCTGCAGAAGAGACCAACACACCGATTATTCTGCAGATCGCAGAAAAGCGTTTGCAAAATTCACCGCTTGCGTTAATGGCTCCGATGATGGTTTCTGCTGCAGAACACAGTACGGTTGATATTGCCGTTCATCTTGATCATGGTCTTACAATTGATTGCGTCAAGCAAGCTCTTGCATATGGTTTCACCTCTGTTATGCTTGATGCCTCGCTTTTGCCGTATGAAGAAAATGTCAGCGCAACGAAGGAAGTTGTTGCCCTTGCATCTCAATATGGCGCGAGTGTTGAAGCTGAGCTTGGTGTTGTCGGCGGTAATGAAGGGGATACGGCTGAACATATCATTAGTTGCACGGATCCTGCTGTTGCATTGGACTTTTGCACAAAAACAGGCATTGATGCACTTGCTGTTGCAATCGGCAATGCGCACGGTAATTACCCGGTTTTGCCGTCCCTGCGTTTTGACATTCTTGAAGAAATCCAAAAATCTGTCAGCACACCTCTTGTTTTGCACGGCGGAACAGGTATCACGGACGAAATGTTCAGAAAAGCAATTTCGCTCGGCATTCGCAAAATCAACATTGCAACCGCCAGCTTTGATTCCTTGGCAAAATATGCTAAGGATTACTGTAACAGGGAAGAAACAGCAGATTATTTCAGTCTGTCATCGGCAATGGCAGAAGGTGCGAAAGCAAACATAAAACGACATATAGAAATTTTCAATAATAAAGTTTAAGAACGGTAAAGGAGTCTATGATGAAGTACATTGAATTTCCGCAGAACAAAAAGTATGATCTGATCCTGCTCGGCCGAGTCGCAGTCGATTTTAATCCTGTTGACTACAATTGTCCTTTGAATGAAAGCACAACCTTCAAACGTTATCTTGGCGGTTCTCCTGCAAATATTGCAGTCGGACTTGCTCGCTACGGCAAAAAATGTGGTTTCTTTGCACGTGTTTCCGATGATCAGTTCGGCACATTTGTAACCGATTTCTTTAACAATGAAGGCATTGACACCTCTCGCATTGTTCGTTGCAAAAACGGTGAAAAGATTGGTCTTACATTCACTGAAATTAAATCTCCCACAGAAAGCAGTATCGTGATGTATCGCAACGAAGCTGCCGATCTGAAACTTGAGTGTGCAGATATTGACGAAGATTATATCAAAGACGGTGCAGCCTTGCTCATTTCCGGCACAGCCCTTGCAGAAAGCCCCTCCAGAGAAGCATCATTGAAGGCACTTGCACTTGCAAAGAAAAATAACATTACGGTTATTTTTGTTATTGACTATCGTGCTTACAATTGGAAATGCGAGGATGAAATATCTGTTTACTATTCTTTGGTGGCTGCACAGGCTGACATCATTGTCGGCTCTCGTCCGGAATATGATCTGACCGAAAGACTGATCGGTCTTGATGGTACCGATGCTGCTTCTGCAGCTTATTGGCAGGGCTGTGGTGCAAAGATTGTTATCATCACACACGGTAAAGATGGCTCCACTGCTTATACCAATGACGGCAAGAGCTACTCCATCAAGCCGTTTCCGGTTAAACTGCTCAAATCTTTTGGCGGTGGCGACGGTTACACCTCTGCATTCCTTTACAGCTTGTTTGAAGGTAAGGAAATTATTGATTGTCTTGAATTCGGAAGTGCTGCAGCTGCTATGCTTGTTGCAAGCCATGCCTGCTCGCAGGATATGCCGAATGTAAAGCAGGTTGAAGATTTTATCGCAGCAGAAAAAGCAGAATACGGCGAAATGGTTGCTCGTGTTTAAAGAGGTAGCAATATGCTTGAAAAACTTGAATTCAATGAATTGAATGAAAAGCTGCTTTGTGAAATCGGCGGCAAAAATGCCGATATGAATATGACAATATTCGTAAAGAAGCTGACGAATGGTAGTGTTTTCAGCATTGTGGACACTAAGTGCGAAACAGCTTATCTTCTTCTGAAAGGTTCTGTTGTTTTTAAATGGAACGGCAACATTGAGACAGCACAAAGGGTCAATGCCTTTGAAAAAAAACCGTTTTGTCTGCATGTTCCAAAGGATACAAAGGTTGAAATTGACGCTGTCACCGATTGCGAATTCATCGTGCAGCAGGCTGAAAATGATACTGCTTTTGAATCTGTATTCTACAAACCTGAAGATGTGCTTTATCAGGAATTCGGAGTAGGACAATGGGGCGGTGCAGGACACAGAGTTGTCTCAACCATTTTTGACTATGACAATGCTCCGTATTCTAAAATGGTCCTTGGTGAAGTTTTCAATAAGCCCGGCTGTTGGTCAAGCTATCCTCCGCACCACCATCCCCAGCCTGAGGTTTATTATTATCAATTCAATCCCGAACAGGGATTTGGTGCATGTTTCAACGGTGAAACGGCATACAAGAGTGAGCATGGAGATGCATGCTTTATACATGACGGAGAGGATCATCAGCAGGTCACAGCTCCCGGCTATGATATGTATTATGTGTGGATGATTCGTCATATTGATAATGATCCGGGGTACAAGACGACACGTTTTACGGCAGCCGAGCACGAATGGCTGTTGAAAGACGATTATTCCAAATAATGAAAGGACTGATTATATGGCAATTATGACAATGGGGCAGGCGCTAATTCGCTTTCTCGATAACCAGTATGTCAGTTTTGACGGCCAAGAAACTAAATTTGTAGATGGTATTTTCACAGTTTTCGGTCATGGTATCGTTTGCGGTATCGGACAGGCGCTTGATGAAAATCCCGGTCAATTGAAGGTCTATCAGGGTAAAAATGAGCAGGGAATGGCACATGTTGCCGCCTCCTTTGCAAAACAGCACAATAGAAGAAAAATCATTGCCTGTGCTTCCTCTATTGGTCCCGGTGCCTGCAATATGATCACCGCAGCAGCAACTGCAACCGTCAACAATGTACCTCTGTTGCTGTTTCCTGCTGATACTTTTGCAATCCGTCAGCCCGACCCCGTATTGCAGCAGTTTGAGCAGCCTTATTCTCTGGCAGTAACAACCAACGATGCTTACAAGCCTGTTTGCAGATATTGGGACAGAATTACCCGTCCCGAACAGCTGATGAGTGCAATGATCAATGCAATGCGTGTCCTGACTGACTCTGCAAACACAGGTGCTGTTTGTGTTTCCATTTGTCAGGATGTTGAAGGTGAAAGCTTTGATTATCCCGAATCCTTCTTCAAAAAGAGAGTGCACAAAATTGTTCGCACACCTGCATGCGATGAAGAAATTGCTGATATTGCCGATGTTATTGCCAATGCTAAGAAACCCTTGCTGATAGCAGGTGGCGGTGTAAGATATTCAGAAGCAGGTGCTGCGGTTGAAGCATTTGTTGAAAAATACAATATCGCACTTGCTGAAACCCAGAACGGCAAAAGCGCAGTTCTTTCCTCACACTCGCACAATCTTGGCGGCGTTGGTGTAACCGGAAATGCTGCAGCAAATATGATTGCAAAAGAAGCTGATGTGATAATCGGTGTCGGCACAAGATTTTCCGACTTTACGACTGCATCCAAGTCACTTTTTCAGCATCCTGATGTAAAATTTGTTACTATTAACACTGACCGTTTTGATGCCTATAAGATGGATGCAATCAAGGCTGTCGGTGATGCAAAAGCAACACTTGCAAAGCTCGATGAAGCCCTTGCTGCAAAGAATTATAAAACTGGTTATACAACTGAAATAGCTGACGCGAAAGCTGTATGGGCAGAAGAAATGAAAAAGCTTTCTTCCTACTGTGTTAATGATGCATTTGAGCCTCTTATCAAAGCACGTGATGAACGCTCTATTCCTGAAATGCAGGAAATGTACGGCAGAGGTCTGACACAGACTCAGGTTCTTGCGTATATCCGTGAGCATATTGCAGATGATGCCATTGCAGTTGCAGCAGCCGGCAGTTTACCCGGTTGTATGCAAAGAATGTGGACAAGTGATGTCAGAGATACGTATAATATGGAATACGGCTATTCCTGCATGGGATATGAAATTGCTGGCGCGCTTGGCTCGAAATTTGCGGAACCCGAAAGGGAAGTCTATGCCTTCTGCGGTGACGGCAGTTATCTGATGCTCCACTCCGAGCTTGTTACAAGTATTCAGGAAAATGCCAAAATCAACGTCCTGCTGTTTGACAATATCGGCTTTGGCTGCATCAACAATCTGCAGATGTCCAACGGTATCGGCAACCTTGCAACAGAATTCAGAAAACGTGACGAGGACGGCAATTTGCTTGGCGATCTTATGCAGATTGACTATGCAATGAATGCTGCAGCTTACGGTGCAAAAACATACTCTGTAAGAACAATGGAGGAACTTGCTTATGCACTTGAAGACAGCAAAAAGCAGACCGTTTCCACACTTATTGACATCAAGGTGCTGCCCAAAACTATGACTGACGGTTACGGAGCATGGTGGAATGTCGGCATTGCATCTGTATCAGGAAAAGAAAGCGTGCAGAACGCTTACAAAAATAAAGCAGAAAACATTAAGAAAGCGAGGAAATATTAATGTTAGATAAGAACAAAGTTAAACTCGGTATTGCTCCGATCGGTTGGACAAACGATGATATGCCTGACCTCGGCAGTGAAGTAACCTTTGAACAGTGCGTTTCCGAAATGGCACTTGCAGGCTTCACAGGCTGCGAAGTCGGCAACAAGTATCCCAAGGATCCCGCTGAACTGCACCGTTATCTTGATATTCGCGGCATGCAGGTTTGCAATGCATGGTTCTCCACCTTCCTGACCACTAAACCCTACGAAGAAACCGAAAAGGATTTTATTGAACATATCACATTCCTGAAAGCAATGGGTGCCAAGGTTGTTGGTGTTTCCGAACAGGGTCATTCCATTCAGGGTACAGATCTTTCTGTATTTGATGACAAGTATGTCATGAATGATGAAGAATGGGACGCACTTTGCACCGGTCTTAACAAGCTCGGCAAGGTTGCCAAGGATATGGGCATCGCTCTTACATTCCATCATCACATGGGCACTGTTGTGCAAACAGAAGCTGAAATTGACAGAATGATGGCAAACACAGATCCCGAATTGTTCAGCCTGCTGTTCGACTCCGGTCATCTTGCATACTGCGGTGAAGACTATATGTCCGTTCTTAAAAAGTATGCAAAACGCATCAAGCATGTACATCTGAAGGATATCCGTCCTGAAGTTGTTGCAAAGGTTAAGGAAAATCATCTCAGCTTCCTGCAGGGTGTTCGTATGGGTACATTTACTGTTCCCGGCGACGGTGCAATTGATTTTGCTCCCATTTTTGACGTTCTTGCCGAAAATGACTATGAAGGTTATGTTCTTGTTGAAGCTGAGCAGGATCCTGCAATTGCAAATCCGTTTGAATATGCTGTCAAGGCAAGAAAATACATTGCTGAAAAAGCAGGTCTGTAAGGAGTTATAAAAAATGGCTGAAATTTTAAAGGTATTTATCAACGGTCAATTTGTTGAATCCAAAACGGATAAGTATTTTGACGTATACAATCCCAGCACCGGCGAAGTGATTGCAAAAGCACCTTGCTGCACTGCAGAAGAAGTGCAGTATGCCGTGCAGACCGCAAAAGCTGCATTCCCTGCATGGAAAAAAACACCCGTTGTTAAGAGAACCCAGATCCTTTTCAAGGTTCGCGAGCTTCTCATTGAACACATGGATGAGTTGACCCATCTTGTTGCAGAAGAAAACGGCAAGGCATGGAAAGAAGCAGAAGGCGATGTTCTGAAAGCAAAAGAAGGCACCGAAAATGCGCTGCAGATTCCTACCCAGATGATGGGTGATTCTCTGATGGGCACCTCGGTTGGTTATGATACCGTTCTTTATCGTGAACCCCTTGGTGTTTTTGCAGGTATCATTCCTTTCAATTTCCCTGCAATGATTCCCATGGGCTGGATGGCTCCCAACTGCATTGCTGCAGGTAACTGTATGGTACTTAAGCTCAATTCGCAGACTCCGAAAACTGCTCTTCGTATTGCTGAGCTCTATAAAGAAGCAGGTCTTCCGGATGGTGTGCTGAATCTGATCACCTGCTCCAGAAATGAAGTTGATGAAGTTATTCTTGATAATCCCGACATTGCAGGTATTTCCTTTGTCGGATCCACAACCACAGGTAAACACATTTATGCTCGTGCTGCTGCTTCCGGCAAGCGTGTACAGTGCCTTTGTGAAGCAAAGAATCATGCTCTTGTTCTTGAAGATGCACCCGTTACCCGCACTGCAGCCGCAATCATCAACTCTGCATTCGGATGCGCAGGTGAGCGTTGCATGGCATTGCCTGTTGTTGTTGCTCAGGAATCCATCGCAGATGCACTTGTTTCTGAAATCGTAAGACTGGCAAAGAATCTTAAAATCGGTGCAGCTTATGATAAAACAACCGGCCTTGGTCCTGTTATCTCTGCAGCACACAAGCAGAGAGTTATCAGCTGGATTGAAAAAGGTATTGAAGAAGGTGCAACTCTTGTTCTTGACGGCAGAGAATACACGGTTGCTGATGAACTGAAAAACGGATTCTATCTCGGTCCGACAGTTCTCGATAACGTTTCTCATGATTCCCAGGTCGGTAATTGCGAAATCTTTGGACCTGTCCTGAGCATCAAGCGTGTCAAGGACTTTGAAGAAGGTCTTGCAGTCATGAACGCAAATCCCTTTGCAAACGGCTCTGTTATTTTCACACAGAACGGCTATTATGCAAGAGAATTTGCTAATCGCACAGACGGCGGCATGGTTGGCGTCAACGTCGGCATACCTGTTCCCGTTGGATTCTTCCCGTTCTCTGGCCATAAGCAGTCCTTCTTTGGCGATCTGCATTGCCTTGGCAAGGATGCTGTTCGTTTCTATACTGAATCCAAGTGTGTCACCACCCGTTGGTTCGACGAAGAAGAAATGAAAAAAGAAACCGTTTCCACTTGGGACGGTACAATATAAAAAACAAAGGAGTAAAAACTATGATCAATATCGGTATTATCGGTGCCGGCAGAATCGGTAAGGTTCATCTTGAATCCATTACCTATCATGTTAAGAATGCTCGCGTCAAGAGTGTTGCAGAACCGTATCTGAACGATGAAACAAAGGATTTCATTGAAAGCATGGGTGTAACTGAAATCTATACGGATTACAAGCAGATTCTTGCTGATCCTGAAATCGATGCAGTGCTTATTTGTTCTTCCACTGACACACATGCAAGCATTTCCATGGAAGCAATTGCCGCAGGCAAGCACATCTTCTGTGAAAAGCCCATTGATCAGTCCATTGAAAAGATTGAAGAAGTCAAGAAGGCTCTTGAAGGCACAAATCTGAAATATCAGGTCGGCTTCAATCGTCGTTTTGACCACAACTTTGCTGCTGTCCGTGCTGCAGTTAACGCAGGTAAGATCGGCGATCCCCACATCATCAAGATTACATCCCGTGACCCTGCACCGCCCAACCCTGCATACATCAAGGTTTCCGGTGGTATCTTCATGGATATGGCTATTCATGATTTTGACATGGCTTGCTTCCTTGCAGGCAGTGATGTTGAAGAAGTTTATGTTGCTGCAACCGTGCTTGTTGATCCCGCAATCGGCGAACAGGGTGACTTTGATACTGCTATCATCACTCTCAAGATGGCAAACGGTGCACTTTGTGTAATTGATAATTCCCGCCGTGCTGCTTACGGTTATGACCAGAGAGCAGAAGTTTTCGGTAACAAAGGTTCAGTTGCAAGTGCAAATGACACCCTTTCCACTGCAATCATTTCTGATGAAAACGGTGTGACCGGTGAAAAGCCGTTGTATTTCTTCCTTGAAAGATACATGCAGTCCTACACCACTGAAATGTTTGATTTTGTAGATGCAGTTGTGAATGATAAGGATGTTCCTTGTGGCATCGATGCCGGCCTGCAGTCTGTCAAGATTGCTCTTGCTGCAAAGAAATCTGCAGTTGAAAACCGTCCTGTTAAGATGAGTGAAATCTAAAAATTATGTTATAAAAATTCCCACACCGGTTCGGTGTGGGAATTTTTTTTAAGCGATCAATAAGCTTATTCTACAGATTTAAGTGACATTGCCATGTCAATATTTTTAAGTTTTTTGTTAATAATTACATTTACCAATCCTGCAAATATAAAAGTCAGAATTACAGCAATCAGATAAGAGAACCATTCGATAGTTCTGCCGAACATAACCGTATCGATCTCTGCATACGTAACCAGTAGGTAGTGCAGGATAATACCAAGCCCCATGCCTGCTGCAGTGCCGAATGCTGTAAGAATAATATTTTCTTTCAGGACATACGCATGCACTTCATTGTCAAGGAAGCCGAGCACCTTTAAGGTTGCCAACTCTCGATTTCTTTCAAGAATGTTGATGTTCGTAAGGTTATAAAGTACAACAAAGGCAAGCACAAGCGCCGAAAGGAAAAATACTGCAACAACTGACGTCAAGGCATTGGTAATTTCTGCGAGTGAGTCATTCACATCAGATGTAAAGCTGACAGCCTGAATACCTTGCTGACTCATCAATTTTGTTGCCATCTGACCCTTCAACGATGCAAGCGTGTCTTTATCTGCCGAGCGAACAGCATCTGAAAGATTGCCGAGACAATAGTTATAAGATGGGTATTCGCCAAACAACTCAGCATAGTAATCAGGAGAAATATAGATATAATGGAAAGTATAATTTTCGACAATACCTGCTACAAAGATTTCATAAGTCTTTGCGTCGGATGTCTGAATAAATACTGTATCACCGACCTTTGTGTTTGTATCGTTAGCGAACTTTTCTGTAATCAATGCTCCTGCAATCGACGGCACATATATTTTATCTGTCAATCTGTTTTTCAAGGTGATATAATCTGCTAACAATGTCGGATCGGAGGGGGAGAGAAGATAGACATCTTCCTGTGCGTCAGTACGCAGGGAATACCCCGTAACTGCTTTCATGGAAATTAACAGTGTGGAGCTGACGGAATTGGAATTTGCCACTGTTTTGTATTCACCGGAAGTGCCATCCTGTGCAGAGTCAAACATGACCTGGAAATCGTAGTGAGAGATGGCATTATTACCATACTGCTTTGATCGAATGGCCGTTACAGAGTTGTACATACCAAGACTTGCAAGCATCAGAGCAGAGCAACCGGCAATACCAATTATAGTCATAAACAAGCGCTGCTTATTTCTGAAGAGATTTCTTGCTGTAACCTTATTTGTAAAACGCATTCTTCGCCATATAAAATTAACATTTTCCAGGAAGATACGTTTGCCTGCCTTAGGCGCTTTCGGACGCATGAGCATAGCAGGAACTTCAGCAAGATCGCGACGCAAAGCAATCAGGGTTACAACCAAGGTGCAAAGAAATGCAATGCTGATGCCGACTATTGCACTGCCGATTGGTAAGGTATACTCCAGATCAGGTATGGTGAACATGATGCTGTAGGCTTTAAAGATTGCAAACGGGAATACATACATACCCATTGCAATACCCAAAGTGCTTCCAAGTATACAGGCAGAAAGGGAATAGATGATATATTTTGAAGCAATGACACCGTTATCATACCCCAAAGCCTTTAATGTGCCGAGTGCGGTTCGATCTTCATCAATCATACGGGTCATCGTTGTCAAGCAAACGAGGGCTGCAACAATAAAGAAGAAAATCGGGAATATGTTTGCCAAAACCTCAAGGTTTTTAGTTGTTGAGCTGAAGCTTGAATAGCCTGGTGTGTCGTATCGATCGTAGATGTTCCAATAAACGTTATGCAAACTTTCCAGTAACTTCTTTGCATTGTCAAGCTGCTGTTGATACATTCCTGTTTCATTTGCAAGTAAGCCGTTGAGTTGAGTTTGCGCGGATTGCAAAGCAGCTTGTGCCGTTGTGAGATTTGTTTCTATGGTTTCGAGCTGATTTGAAAGCTCTGTAATCATCATCTGTGTCTGAATTTTTTGCAAAGACAGTTGAAAGTCGGCACTTGTTATTTCTGTGCCTGCGGATGACAATTCTTTGGAATAATCAAGCAATTGATTGTAGGCAGTTGTCAGCTCAATTTCAACTGCATCCAGTTGTTTCTTTGTGGATGTTAACGTGATATTCGCCGAATCCAATTCAGCTTGCAATGTGTTCAATTTTGTTTCGGCTGCCGCAAGTTCAGCTTTCTGAATAATCAAGTCAGCCTGATATTGCTGAAGAATCGGCTTTGCATAGGCAGCAAGCTCGCTTGCCAAACCGCCGGTTGTGGAGCTGATAATATCATCAAACAAACCGGGATATGTTGTCTGAAAGAACTTTTCAATTGCAGCCATTTCATCGCTTGAAAATCCTTCGTTTTGTCTGTTTTCAAGCATTGTCAGAACACCTTGCGTTTCATTGATCATGGCTTCTGTTGTTTTTATTTGTGTTTCGGCCTGTTCATAAGAGTTCTTTGCAAGGTTGAATTCCTGTAAGTTTGAAGAATATTCAGCATAAGCCGTGGTATATGCCGCATTCTGTTCTGCATAAGCGGCTGAGTTTGTCTGATATTGTGCAAGAAGGGTATTGTACTGCGTTAAATTCTGATCGTAATCAATTCTGTTCAGTGCAAGCTCTTCTTCTGCATCTGCAAGCGTTACATTGTATGTTTCCTGTGCTTTTGCAAGTTGTTCTGTTAAGAGTTTTTTACTTTCTTCAAGAGTTGAGATAGTGTTTTTTAGTTCCTGAATCTGCGAGCCGGCTTCTGCCGACGCATTCGAGAGAAGTTGTTCTGCATCTGCAATTTTGCCGGGCAATGTCTGTTGAAGATTGGTTACTCGTGCTTCCAGTCTTGATGGAGCAATGGCCTTTATCATCGCAAGATATGGTGCAACATAATTGCGATATTCATCTGAAAATGCATCATAATTATCAGCCCCGACTATTTTGACATACAGCTCAGTGTAATAATCCTGAACAAAAACACTGTCAGGAACAATAATAAAGGTACCTACTTTACCACTGCCGATGAGCGTATTGCCGCGTTCAAACGAAATGTAATACGGTGTCTGAATAATGCCGACGATTGTAAATTCGGTTTCACTCAAAGATGCACGAAGATCTTCATTGTCACCTACCAAGGTGATTGTGCTGCCAATCTGATAACTGTCAGGTGTGGACAGAGCACTTGCATCAACAAGGCATTCGTTCGGAGAATCCGGATATTCTCCTTCCAGCAGAGTCGGACGGTTCATATATGCAGCTTCATTGATGCCATAGTTAACATAATTTGCAAGCAAACCTGTATTTAAGCCGTAAACGCGTGCACTGATCTGTGTTCCGTCAATATCCTTCTCGATTTCACCGTTAACAAGCACAAGAGCATCCTTGAATTTTTGCCCGATAACAGCTTCAATATTAGGATCAATATTTCGAATTGCCTGAATATCCTCATCAGTAAGGCCGATTGATGATTGCACACGAATATCCATCAAATTGCCGGACACAAAATAATCCTGTGCTGTCTCTCGCATATCAGGTGCGGTTGCCTTGATACCGACAAAAAACGCAAGTCCAAGTGCAATGATTATAACAATTGAAATAAATCGGCTGAAGCTACGTTGAACCGAACGCAGAATGCTTTTCATATATGCTTTCGTCAAGAGCAGTTGACCTCCGTAAAATCATGGTTCATCATTCTTACCATTCAATCTGTTCTACCGACAGGGGGTTATCATTTACTGTTATTCTTTGCACACGCCCGTTGCGCATGGAAATGACACGGTCTGCCATTGGTGTCAATGCCTGATTGTGTGTGATGATAACTACTGTCATTCCTGTTTCCTTGCTGGTTTCCTGCAGCAAGGATAAGATCTGTTTACCTGTTGCATAATCCAATGCACCTGTCGGTTCATCACACAGCAGAAGCTTGGGATTTTTTGCAAGGGCACGGGCGATGGATACTCGCTGCTGCTCACCGCCTGACAGCTGAGCAGGGAAGTTATGCAAGCGATCGCCAAGACCGACACGTTCAAGAACACGAGAGGGATTCAGCGCCTTGTTACTGATCTGCGAAGCGAGCTCAACGTTTTCAAGTGCAGTAAGATTTGGAACAAGATTGTAAAACTGAAACACAAAACCAACATCGTGGCGTCTGTACAAAGCAAGATTCTTGCTGTTGTAATTATTGATAAGTTCACCGCCGACACGTACCTTACCGTCGTCACAATCATCAATACCGCCAAGAATATTAAGAACCGTTGTTTTACCGGCACCGCTGGGACCGACAACAATGCACAATTCACCCTGTTCAACAGAAAAAGTCACACCATCAAGGGCTGTAATAACCACTTCACCTGTCTGATACTTCTTGTAGACAGAATTCAATTCAATAAAACTCATAGCATTTCTCTCCACATATAATACTTCATTTTATTATACTATATATAAACCATTTCGTCAATAGTATTAAACACTAAATTAAATGCATTATTATGCGCCCATATGAATAATAATGCAATATATTTTGATTGACTTTTTATGCGGCTTGCTCTATAATTATAAAGCACAATCTTATATTCAACTTAAAAGGAGCATGCTATGACTGTAACAAAAGCACCGTTCGGAAAAATGCCGGATGGCAGGGAAGTATTTGAATTCACACTTGAGAATGTTAACGGAATGCGGGTTAATATCATTTCCTTGGGAGCAACACTCAGAAGCATCATTCTGAAGGATAAAAACGGCAATGATCAGGATGTGCTGCTTGGCTTTGACACTGTTGAAGAATATCTTGAAAAGTCATCTTACCAAGGCTCGGCAGTCGGTCCTTGTGCCAATAGAATCAGAAACGGCCAGTTTGATATTGACGGATGCACTTTTGAAGTAATCAAAAATGAAAATGACAAGGACGGCAATCCTGCAACCTGCCTGCATTCAGGTGGTGAATTCAGTTTTGAAGTATGGAAATGCATTATTGTTGATTCCGATTCCGTTGAGTTTTCTTATACCAGTCCTGACGGCTTGAATGGATTCCCCGGAGAGGTCAAGACGCAAATCACATATAAGCTCGGACAGAACAACGATCTGCATATCACATATAAAGCAATAAGCGATAAGAAGACTCCGATCAATCTTACTAATCATGCTTATTTCAATCTGAACGGCTATGCAAGCGGCGACATTCTTTCTCACACTCTGCAACTGTACTGCAGTCAGATAACACCTGTTGATGCATTGAGCATTCCTACAGGTGAATTGATGGATGTGGCAGGTACTGCTTTTGATTTCAGAGACGCGAAGACAATCGGCAAGGATATCAATGCCGACGAGGAGCAGCTTAAATTGACCGGCGGCTATGATCACAATTTTGTAATTGATGCAGCGGACGGTAATTTGCAAAAATGCGCTTATGCTTTTGCAGATAACAGTGGCATTGCTATGCATGTTTATACAACTATGCCCGGTGTGCAGTTTTATGCAGGTAATTTTTTAAAGGGTGAAACCGGCAAAAATGAACAGCCTATGAATCACCGCAGCGGATTCTGCCTCGAAACCCAATATTTTCCGGATAGCCCCAATAAATCCGGATTCCCCAACTGCATTTTTGAAGCAGGAGAGGAATTTGCATCTGAAACTGTTTATACCTTTGAAACTGTTGCAGAATAAGGTTGATTTGCACCTGCTTTTCTTGCAGGTGTTTTTTTATATAGTTGTTGACTTTTATTGTTATTTGTAGTATTATTACTTTAATTATTATTAAGTTTTCGGGTTCGAAAGGAGCCACTTTATGAAATACAGAAAGTCAGCCTGCGTTTTAACCGTTTTGATGTGTTTTATGATTGCTTTCTCTTGTATGATTTCTGCTACCGCAGCACTTGCAACATTTGAAACGCAATATGATCATGCACAAATCAACAAATCATGGCTTACGGATCTGACTGTAAAGGAAAGTTTATCCGGTGTAAGTGATATGGTTACCAATGTTACTTTGGTTGCCAATCCTGATTATCCCTTCACAGAAACCCCTGAATCTTTCAAAAGTGATGTTGCAGATGCGTGCAAGATGTATGAGCTTGATGAAGGCTCAGCAAGAGCGGCATATATTTATATGTTTGAAATAATGAACAAGAATTCTTCCGTTATCGAAGATGATACTTCTGATGAAGCAATCAAGCAATATCTGATTGATCTTGGAATTATCTACCCCGATGACTCTGATGCAGATACCTTGGTTATGGCACGTGCATTGTATGTGATTTTAAAATCCGGTTCCCTGGATGCTTATCTGGTTGGCGGCAAGATCCCCGCCGGCACTGCGCTTGAAACCGCAATTGTCAGTTATATGAGTGTAATTACCGGAATTGATATGACTGCTGTCAAAGAATGGTCAACAGTCAGTGATCATCTTTCTCTGGATGAATATATCCTGGCTTTTTCGAAATATTCACTCTGGAGTGCAGGCTATGATGTCAGTAAAGATATGTCTGCGGAAGAAGTTTATCGATTGGTTGCGCTTATGACAATCCGCAAACAAGGAATTACCGCTCCTGATAACATTTCATCTGATGAAATCAAAATTCGTTATCTTGCTGCAATGTTAGGAACTAAATATGATGTGTCCTGCAATGCAGATGATCTTGCGGATGCTGTTGCAAAAGATTGTGTGGCATTTTATATTCTTCAGTTGATGGGGCAGGATGCTCAGTTGTCACTTAGCATGGGAAGCATTTCTTATGAGGATGCTTTTGCAAGTGTTGCTGAACACACCGATCGATTTGATATTGAAGTCGGTGAATTTTATGCTGATGTTTACAACTACACCGCAACACTGAAATACAAGCGCAGTTCTGTCTGGATTTATCCCACCAGCTATGTTTGCAATAATGAAAATAATGCCAAGATGATAAAGCTCACAGCAAATGGAGAAACCATTGAGGATGGCAATTTTAACGAAATCAAGCTGGATCCCAATCTGGAATCACAAATCATCACAATCAAATGCGTGTATGACTATAACACCGAGAAATATACCGCAACCTATAATCTTAAGATTGCGCAAGGGTTGATTTTCTCTGATTCTGTTTTAGTTGAAACTCCTGAAATTGAGGATATTTTCAGTGGTAATTATGAATTGGATGAAAACCTCTATGCGCCCGGTTATATTCAAAACAATGCCGACCTTGTGGGGAGCATTCTTGGCTCAATCGGTCTCGGTGTCGGATTCGGTGATTTATTGGACAATTTCACCTCATCAAGTGTCGGAAACTCAACAGTAAGCGGAAGTGTTTCAGGGATGCTCCCGCATGTGAATAGCAACCTTTCCGGTTTTGACACGGTAATGAATAACGGATTCCTGACGGTTTTGCCGTCTGTCGGCACAATCGGCAGCACATCCGGTGGGTTGAAAGATACATCCATTACAATGTCCGTAAGCTCTATGGAGTTATTCAGCAATGCTGATCACTCCGCAAAAACAAACAGTGTCCTTAGCGGAATCGGTGGACTTGAGCTGTATTCCGTAGCAGAAACTGTTGGCGATGCCATTGTTGCAGGTGGTGCTGTTGTTGGCAATACGGCAAAGCCATTGGTCAGCTCAGTTGTAAATGATGCCATTTTTGATGACGGTGAAACAGTTGTCGGTGCATCCATTTCTCAGAACGGTGCAGTTGACAGCAATGCTGCTTATGTTTCTGCACTTTCCGATAAAGCTGTTGCTGTTTATTCAAACGGCGATGCAAGTGTAGCCGGCACAGTCAGCCTTGAACAATATCTTTCACATCAGCAATCTGCTGTAGGTATGCAGAATAATGAAGTGATTGCCGATAGCAACGCCATTTCTGTAAAAAATCAGAACAATTCATCGTTTGTGCTTATCATTGTGGCATCTCTTGCAGCAGTTGCCGGAATTATTTTGATTGTTGTTTCAAAGCAACGCAAGATCTCTTATTGATATTCAAAGGGGGCGGATTCAAAATGAATGAGAGAATTATGATTGTTGATGACGATCCCAATATATGCGAATTGTTGCGTTTGTACCTCTCAAAAGAAGGTTATGCAACAGAAATTGTATATGACGGTCAGTCAGCCGTTGATCTTGTATCAACAATTAAACCGCATCTGATACTTTTGGATGTCATGTTACCAGAATTGGATGGTTGGCAGGTGTGCCGCAAAATCCGAGCAACTTCCAACGTTCCTATTATTATGGTGACCGCAAAAGGGGAAACCTTTGACCGTATACTGGGCCTTGAACTTGGGGCGGATGACTATATTGTCAAACCCTTTGAAACCAAAGAAGTGGTTGCTCGAATCAAGGCAGTACTTCGCAGATCCAACAATGCTACAGCCGAGCCGATAAAAGAAGTACATTATGACAAGCTTTCAATCAATCTTACCAATTATGAAATGAAGGTAAACGGTATTCAGGTTGACACTCCTCCGAAAGAGCTTGAATTGATTTTTCATCTTGCCAGTAATCCCAATCGCGTGTTTACAAGAGATCAGTTGCTTGATGAGGTTTGGGGCTATGAATTTTACGGAGACTCACGCACAATTGATGTTCATGTAAAAAGACTGCGTGAAAAGCTCGAAGGAGTATCCGACGAATGGGAGCTGCGAACAGTATGGAGCGTCGGATATAAATTTGAATTGAAAAAAACTTGATTATATGAAAAAAATAACAGCCGGTTTAGAATCGGCTTTTATTTTTACAACAGGAGCCTTGTAAGATGAAGCTGATAAAAAACAATCGCACTGTCAGCATTTTTGAGCATTATTTTATGATTCTGACTTGTCTTGTGCTTTTTTGTCTTTTAATATCTTCTCTGTCCCTGATGCTGTTTGTTGCCACAACATGGTCCGATGATTTACAGAAAAAATTAACCGACGGATGCACATTTCTGGCCAGTGAAATCAGGCAGAATGATGCTGATGATCTGATCTCTAACAGTTATCTGAATCTGTTGTTGGATAATATGCAAAAAACCACGAATGCTGATTTTTTACTGTGCGATGAAAACGGTAAAATATTACTGTGCTCTGATTCATATGACAACATCTCGGAAGATGCATTTCATTCCGTTTGTAATAAGCATAAGAATGTGTATTTCCATACAGAAACCTTGCGAGAGGTCGATGCACAGCCGGTCGGTATGATGCAAAAGGGCCCTATTGATATAGATTCTGAACAGGATTATATTCAGGTCGGTTTTTTGTCAGTCACAAAAGACGGGAAGCAATTATATTTATTTGCAGTTCAGCTTTTGAGTGTCGGTTATCAACCGTATATCACGCAATATATGAAAATGACCATCGGCGCCAGCTGCGTTGCGGTTATTATGGCTTTTTTCTGCTCTCTGGCTGTTACATACAGAATTGTACGCCCTTTGAGAAAAATGGCTGAAGCAACAAAGCATTATGCAGCCGGTGATTTCTCGTACCGAATTCGTAATGTGGCGCATTATGAAGAATTCAATGAATTATCTGCTGCGTTTAATCTTATGGCGAAGAATCTTGAAGAAAATGAGAAATCAAGAAAGAATTTTGTCGCGAATGTCTCACATGAATTGAAAACACCAATGACAACAATCAGTGGATTTATAGACGGCATTCTTGACGGCACAATTCCGCCTGAGGAAACAGAGCATTATCTGAATATTGTTTCTGAGGTTGTTAAGCATCTTTCCGGTCTTGTGGTTTCAATGCTGAATATGTCGAAAATTGAAGCAGGAAAGGTTGAGCTTGAATTTTCAGAGTTTTCTCTTGATCAATTGCTGATTCAGGTTTTTATCGGTTTTGAAAGAAATATAACGGAAAAGAATATAGATATTATTGGTATAGAAAAATTGGATTCTGTCAAAATACGAGCAGACGAAGCATTGATTCGACAGGTTATGTACAATCTTATTGATAATGCTGTTAAGTTTACTCGTAATGACGGTACGATCAAAATTGATCTCTCAGAAGAAAAGCACAATGCAAAACTGATGATTTCCAATTCCGGAAGCACAATTCCAAAAAATGAGCTGAACAGTATTTTTGACCGTTTTTATAAGGTCGACAAGTCGCGCGGTCTGGATGCATCCAGCTTTGGCATAGGCTTGCATATTGTAAAAAGTATTATTGAGATGCATGGCGGTACAATTCAGGCAGTCAGCAAGGAAGATCACACAAAATTTGTTGTTGTGCTACCGTTATTTAATAATGTTTAAAGAAAACGGATAATAATATTGATATGGCTTAAACTATACTTGAAAGGGGTATCAAAATGTTTGATCCAGAAAATATAACAAATCCTGAATCGGATAATAAATTGAATATTGCTTCCGAAAATGAAGAA
>JAZOWJ010000336.1:0-5940 GCA_045659125.1 Acutalibacteraceae bacterium | reverse complement strand
TTAAATGGCGGTGCTTACGGAGAAATGATTTCTTCAGGCAGTGGTGAAGAAGGATGGCAAAACAAAAAGTATATGAAGGTCAATCTCTCTGTACCTAAGTTTGACGTTTCTTCCACAGTAAACTTAAAAGACGGACTCGGCAGAATGGGTGTAACCAAAGTCTTTGATATGGAAAGCTCAGATTTTACGGCAATCACCTCTGATTCACCTGTGTATGTTTCTGCAGTTAATCAGTCAGCAAGAGTTGAAATCGACGAAAAAGGCGTAAAGGCTGCAACATATATAGAAATTCCCGGCGCAGGTTCTGCTATGCCGCCTGAAGAAATAATAGATTTTGTGCTTGACAGACCATTTGTATTTGTAATTTCAAAAGGCAATTTACCTTTGTTTACAGGTGTGGTAAATAATATTTGATATAAGTTCATGTCTGCTAAAAGTTAATTAAAAAAACAATAAAGCCATCGGTTTAACACCGATGGCTTTGTGCTTTGATATATAAAAATGTTTTATATGGTATAGCATTCTTTATATTTTTCTATAACAGCTTCTGCAAAGGTGATAGCTTCATCGTAATAGTTATCCTCATTCCAATCGTCAATATCGTTTTCATTTGCTACTCTGATTGTATATTTATCGGAAACAAACTCTCTAGCAACATCCATAAATTCATCAAAACTAGTAGTTACACCACGTGCATCTATGTAATACCAAGTCCAATTTTTATATACCTGAGCAAAGGCGTGAAAACCTTTTTTGTTATCGCCTTCAATGATGTACGGAGTATAGCCGAGAATATTCTGCAATCCTAATACAAAAAGGTTGCAGGAACCCCGAAGTAATTGTGATGCAGATGTATACGGAAACTCTTCATCATCAGGATACTCAAAAAAGTCCTCGTAGTAAATATGATTTAACACATCGTCAAAATTCTCATCAATATAGAATCCTTTATGCTGCCCATAATTTTGAAAAGCAATAAACTTATCTCTGTTTATCATAAATTTCTCCGAATTTATAAAAGTTCTCTCAGTTTATCAAGAAAAGCTTCTTCGCCGAAGGTGTTAATCTTGAAGAACATAGCCTGACTTCCTCCGGTTGTGATAGCAGATAAGTGGATTGCATCATTACCATTCTGAAACAGTGTAACACTCAAGCTCACACGGTTTCCGCCTGAATAGCTGTAACGCTCAAAAACACGAACGCTACAACGTGCATCACCACTATGAAAATCACTTGATTCTTCAAGAGAAGCAGACATACTTCCGTTTATGATTCCCTGCTCTATTTTGTTCAAGATCTGATTAAAATTTCCGCTAAGGGTTTGTTCTAACTTTGCCATTTTACTTCTCCTTAAATAAAATTCTCGACAATATAAAGCTTGTTTAATTCGTTGTTCCACAAGATTATGATTTCGCTGTTATCATCTTGAGATTTGCTCCAAGAGTAACATTTTTCATAATCAGGTCTTTCATCCGCAGGAACATCAATTTCATCAAGCCACGCTTCTGCTGCCTCACGGGTTGTCGGATAGAAATTAGTTTTATGTTCGTTGGGTGTCCAAGCAAACATTAAATCTATGTAGTCCTCATACTTGTATGAAAAAACATGGTATCGGACACCGTCACCGTGAAAGCTTGCACCGGAATCTTTTTCATAAGTTTCGGTTAATACTGCTTTAATAGGAAGTGATATATCCCAATTAGATTTTATTGTCGAAGCATAGGATGGAAATAATTTTAAAATGCCAATGCCGGTAAGTATGACTATTAAAATTACGGCTATCGCTAAAGCTCTCTTTTTCATAAAATCACCGCCTGTTTAATTATTTTTGAAGGTAGAACACAGCCGTACACATTTTCAAAAACATATTTTCGTCTGTGACTGCATAAACCTTTCCGTTCCACCAAACTGTTTTATCGTTAGCTTTAACGACAATTTCTGTGTTGTCATTCATTATGTATGTTACTTTAATTACAGGAACATCATCCGAAAGTCCTTTTAACGGTGAATAATTCAGATAACCTAACATGGCAACTGCTAGTTCGATTTTAGTATCATCTGTATGTTTCTTAATTTCATCTGGGTACTCGCTGTGTTCAACAATAACGCAACTGACATTTTCTGCATCAGGCGTGTCAAGTAACGGTACACCATCGATAAGTATATTAAGACTTGCAACAACAATTACAACAGCAATAACCGTTGCAATAAACCGAATAACTTTTTTCATGTTATTCACCCCCAAAGAGATTTATCTCCATAGAGCAGATTTCCGTCTTTATCGTAAATTGTTTCACCACCGAATACAGTTTCAGCCTGAACACCGTTTTCTGATTCTTTCCAATAATGAACAAGGGTTTTATGAATATAACCAAGTGAATCTTCGGCAATAACATATACTTTCAATTCATCACCGTGAGATACTTCAAAAGATTTAACATATTGTGTGTTATAAACTTCTCCTGATTTACGAACTTCATCAGTAATGTCTTTTCTACTGATTTCTTTATCGTTCACTTCTTCAACAAGTGTAAAGGATGTGAATGTAATAGCATAAACAGGTTTTGAAGAAATTCTGAAACCTGCATCAACTTGTAATTTTCCGTTGCTTAATTTAGAGGATGCTGCCATATCAGCCTCCAACTTTGGCAAATGATTACTGAAAAGATAAGAAACATCTACGCCATCTAAATATTCAGTTTTCGTACCTTCTGAAGTTTTAATAGAAAGCAATGGCCATTGGTCATACTCAACAAAAAGACCAACATTAATCGTGCCTGTAAACTCGTTGCCGTTTCTTGTTAATGAAGCACTATTGCCGTCTATTGTAACTGAAAGCTCCATATCATCGGAAATCATTTTAGGTACTACTGTTAAAGAAAGCTGCACACTTTTCATATCTTCGCTCGGATTACCGATAGTGTAGTCAACACCGGATAAAAGACTTGCTTGTTCTTTTAATTGTTTATCAACGTTATTATAGATAGAGTTGATTTCCATTCTTAACATTTGTATTTCTGAATCAAGATTAGAGTTTTGACTTTTGAGTTTTTTTACATCATCTGTAAGTGTTCCAATCTTGATAGCACCTAACACAAGTAAAAGGGCAAGAAGTAAAATGATTATTCTGTTTGTTTTAATTTGTTTCTTGTTTTCGTCCATTGTCAAAACCTCCTTGAAAGCTCTGTAAAAATAACTATACTTTTACAAAATAATTATATCATATTTGCTTCTTGGATTTCAATACACACTATAACAAATGAAAATCCCACGTCTTACATGCCGGAAAAAGCTATGCTAAACTGATAAAGCTTAATAAAATAATAATTGCTGGGAAAGATCCCCGGCGATTTTTACGGTATAATAAATTAAATAAAAAAGTTTCGCTGAAAGTGAAGATGTTGCGTTGTCATATGAGAAAAAACAAGTTAATAAAACTATATTACTAAATGTTTTGATTGGTGCTGACGAGTCCTTTGTAGGTTTAAAAGTAAACAATAGCTCCTTAACTTAAAACTCTGAGATTAAAACGACTTGTTTTCTTCCTGCGGAGCATTGATAAAAATCAATTTAATAACCGACAGCATGTTTCTGTAAAAAAAACATACTGTCGGTTTCCTTTTTGCCTTTGGTGAGCAAATGTTATTTAGCGGTCGGTTTTTGCGTTTTTGTGGGGGACATTTTCGTTGACAGCAGCAATCAGCTCATCCACCGAAATTGCAACAACTCCGTCATCGAGCAGACTTACGAAATAGGCAAGATCCTCTGTGCTGACCGACCACGGATGGACGTTGATTACGGTGTAGCCGTTGATGGAATTGATGTCGGCAGGATAGCTGTTGATGATGGCAGCCTGCTCTGCAATCCATTCGCGGACCATTGTTACATCGTCGGGCACCCACAGGGAGAAGCCGACCGTAACAAAGGGCTTGTCGTTGGCAAAGAACACTCTGCCCTTGCCGCCTGCATAGCTGCCGGGATCGATCTGCATGATGCCGCCCTTGATGTTGTCGTATCTTGCAAAGTATTCCAGTTTATGTGCATAGGAGGCGTAATCGACCTCGGTGTTCAGTTCATCGAGCGTGGTCATGATTGAAATACCGGATTTCAACATGGCGGCCGCAGTCAGGTCAGCATAAGAAGCCACCTCTTTTTCGGACATCTTGGTGATTCTTGCATAGCCTGCACCTGTCGGTCCGCTAATGAAGGAATCCTCGGGATCCTTGTTTTCAAGGGCCTTCTTGACAGCGGTGGACGAGAATTTATACATCTGCGGCGCAAAGGTCCATGTGACGGGGGTGTCGATGTCATAGCTCTGCCAGGTGTGGAATTCGGCATAGCCGTTGGAAATCCACTGTGCATTGTCGCCGTCACTGTAAACGATGGCAATATAATGCTTGGTCGGGTCAAGCGCGGGTGCTTGCACATTCTGATTGCCGATGCTGCCTGTTTCAATGCGGTTGCAGGTAAGCAGGCTCATATTGAAGCTATGGTCAGAGGGAATGACATAATGACCGAAACGAGCTGCACATTCGGTGTGCTTGATTTCATATTTGCACCAGCCGAGAATCATGGATGCAGGCTCAAGCTCACTGTAAAGCTTGTCACGATAAGCACGGGCAATATAGTCATCATCCTCAACATAGGTGATAAAAATATTCTGCTGCACGGCAAGGTCACGCAGTCCGCTTGCCATAGAATAAAGATGCACAAGACAGTCCTTTCGGAATTCATCCTTGTATTCGTCGTAAAAATCGCGCTCATGGGTGAAGTTGAGCTCGGTTGTGCTCAGGTCTGCCTTCTTTTCAAGACCTGCGGCGATCGCTTTTTCTTCTGCAGAAACAGGCACGGCAAGCCAGCCGTTCACTGTGGCATAGTTGAATGCAAGATTGATCTGCGCATGGGTATCGGCATCCGAAAACAGAACATATCCGTTGTCCGTAATATGCGGACGGTAACGCTCAATAAGATTTGTCAGATCCCATTTGTTGCCGTTTTCGTCGGCATGAAGCATTGTGCAGCCTGCTTCTTCAAGATCCTTGAGCTCGGTTGCAGTGTCCGAGCCGTAGTTGATAAAAATCGAAGCCTCGGTTCTGCCGACAAGGCCCTGCAGACACTGCACGGCAGCACGCTCATCTTTGCTCAGGCCGCTGACAACAACGATTTCCTCTGCCAGGGGCTTGATTTCAAAATCATAAAGAACCTCGCTGAGCTCCTGCTCGGTGAGGGGCTCGGGAACGCGCCACGGCATATAGGCGGTAATACCGTTGTAAACAAACATGAAAATTGCCCAGAACAGGGTGATGATTGACTTGAAATTCATCATGGTGTACCTCCGTCAAATTGTGATATCAGAATTATGCTATAAATCAGGACACTGAAACTACCCAAAAGCAGTTTATTGTCTTCTGCGTTCTGCCTCTTGCAACAGCTCTGTAAAAGCTTGGGTCAGGCCCGAAGCACATCTGCTGCCGAGGGATACGGATTCTTCATAACAGTCGGGAGCAAAAATGCTTCCGAAATCGTTATCGGGCACGATATAGCCGATGTGGTCGTTGCAAAGACCGACCACCGCCAGATGCCCGTTGACCATGGCGCGCATGGGAGGATAGTGCCAATCGGTACCGTTGTAACTTTCTGCCGCAGACCGGGTTTCGCCTGTGAGGATTTCGGGCATCATTTCTCCGGGGATCATCACAAAATGGAGATCTTTTCCGAACTGTGCATAGCCGAGTTCAGTGATGACCCTATATTCATTTTTTGCGGTTTTTACCAGGTTGTTTCCGATCAGCCCGATTTTGCCTGCCAGTTCCAGAATGGCATTGTCGCAAGGCAGTGAAACCTCGCGGACTGCAACATTCACCATCGGTTCAATGACCGAATAAGCACTCTCCTCAGCAGAAAGAACAAACCGTGCTATGGCTTTTCCGTATTCGGCGA
>JAZOWJ010000335.1:0-2401 GCA_045659125.1 Acutalibacteraceae bacterium | reverse complement strand
AGCCCGCTTGGCCTCCGACTTCGAGGTGCTGTTCGGGGATGAAAAGGCCATGATTCGTCTGGATATGTCCGAATACACCGAAAAGCATGCCGTGTCGCGTATGGTCGGCTCACCGCCCGGCTATGTCGGCTTTGAGGATGGCGGTCAGCTGACCGAACGGGTGCGGCGCAGACCCTTTTGTGTGGTGCTGTTTGACGAAATCGAAAAGGGACACCCTGAAATCTACAATCTTTTGCTGCAAATTATGGAGGACGGCATCCTGACAGATACCCACGGCCGCACGGTTTCATTCCGTAATGCGGTTGTGATTATGACCAGCAACATCGGTGCCGAGCAGCTTGCAAACGGCGGCGGTATCGGCTTTGCTGAACAGGACGGAAGAGCAGGCACCGAAAAACGCGAGCAGCACCTGCGTTCACAGCTGAAAAACAGCTTCCGTCCCGAATTTCTCAACCGCATTGATGAAGTGATTTTGTTTGAGCCGCTTACCAAAGATGATTGCATCGGTATTGTGCAAAAATTGCTCGATGAGGTGCGTGAGCGGCTGCTTGCGAAGCAGATCGATGTGAAGTTCGGCCAATCCGTCTGCGAGGCGCTGTGCAATGAGGGCTTCGATGCACGTATCGGTGCACGCAACCTGCGCCGCACGGTGGCAAAGCGCATCGAAGAGCCCCTGAGTGAGCAGCTGTTGAAGGGGGATTTGCTCCAAAACAGGCAATACAGCTGCAAAATGCAGAATAATGTCCTGAAAATCAGGGAAGAAAAGGGTAGTTGACCGCGATTTCCTCGGAAAAGTGTAAAATATGCTTTCTGATTCCCTCATAAAAGTGTAAAAATCATATTCATATTCCCTCATAAAAGTGTAAAACGGTATTGATTTTTTTATTTCCGGGGAGTATAATCAATACAAAGAAGGTGATTTTTTTGTATTTGAAAAGAAAAATTGACTTGTTCCTTGCTGAATGGAAGGCAAATGCAGACAGAAGCCCGTTGTTGGTAAAGGGTGCACGGCAGGTCGGAAAAACGGAATCGATACGCCGTTTTGCAAATAGGAATTATAAAAGCGTGGTTGCAATCAATTTTGTTGAGGAGCCGAAGTATAAAACCATCATTGAAGACGGGTATTCGGTGCAGTCGATTGTGCGCAATATTTCTCGCATTGATCCCTCAAAACGCTTTATTGAGGGAGAAACGCTTTTGTTTTTTGATGAAATTCAGGAGTTTCCCGAAATTGCAACGGCGCTCAAGTTTATAAAGACCGACGGCAGATTTGACTGCATTTGCAGCGGTTCCTTGTTGGGGATTCATTATCAGCGTATTGAGAGTAACAGTGTCGGATATAAAACCGATTATGAAATGAAATCACTTGATTTTGAAGAATTTTTGTGGGCAAACGGCTATGACGATTCCTTCACGGAAGAAATCTTTGCTCATATGTGCAGTTTTACACCGTTTGGGAATCTGGATTTTTCGTTGTTGAACGGCTTGTTTCTTGATTATTGCATTCTGGGCGGCATGCCGGCGGTTGTATGTCAGTATGCAGAAAAGAAAAGCTTTGAAGGCTCATTGAGCCTGCAGCGGCAATTGATTGCCGATTATCGCGAGGATATCCGCAAGTATGCAGTCGGCATGGATCAGACAAGAATTCTCAATGTGTTCAATTCTGTAGCACCGCAGCTGGCAAAGGACAATAAAAAATTTCAGCTTTCCAAATTGGAGAGCGGTGCACGCTTCAAGGATTATCGTGGTTGTGTGGAATGGCTTCATGATGCGGGGCTTGTGAATATCTGCTACGGCTTGCATTTTCCCGAATTGCCGTTGAGGGGAAATTATGACGACACAAAATTCAAGCTTTATTTTGCTGATACCGGGCTTTTGGTTGCGATGCTGGATGATGAATCACAGGAGGATCTTCGTGCCAATAAAAATCTTGGTGTGTACAAAGGGGCTTTGTATGAAAATATTGTCGGGGAGGCACTGGTAAAAAGCGGTTGTGATCTCTATTACTACCGCCGTGAGGATTCCACGCTTGAAGCGGATTTCTTTGTTCGCACCATGCATTCGTTGGTGCCTGTTGAGGTCAAAGCGAAAAACAACAAAGCAAAATCACTGCGTTTGCTGATTGAGAGCGATAAATATGCGGATATTGCATTTGGTGTAAAGCTGTGTGGCAGAAATATCGGCAATGAAAATGAGATTGCAACGTTTCCTTATTTCTGCACATTTTTACTCAAACGTTGGCTGAAAGAGCAACATTGAGTATTTTTTGTGCGCTAAACCATAATTTATTGTGCAGCCGGGGGGACGGCTGCTTTTTTTGTATTGGAAAACCCCTGGCTGTGCCAGGGGTTCAAAAAAGCTTTAGCGGTGAGTGTAAAAAAATAACTCCTTTTGGTACAAT